>JAJZCA010000413.1 GCA_021798735.1 Acidobacteriota bacterium
AATGGTGTCTGCCCGCAACACTCGAGGGAACGCCGACAGCACGGACGTTGCAGCCGTAGAGCGCAAAAATTTTCGACGATTCATGGCGAGACCAGTGAACCACCCCGCCCACGGAAATGCAAGTCACGATCCTGCTGTGGAAACAGATCAATCTTCCGGCGCGTCGTAGCAACTGCGGCCAGGCCCGCAGCGAGCGAGATGGACATAGTGCTCGTCAGGACCGGCTGGACCTTGCGTCAGCAAGCACCAGTAGGACGAGGAAGCATGCATCCCCGGCAGCCAGTTCTCCGCGGACTGCGGAGAGGTACCGTAGGCATTCTTGGTGCGGAGACAGCGGCAAGGCGGCGACTTGACTCCAACGGCGGTTTCAGTTGCGCTCATAGTTTTCTCTCCTTGCAAATCATCCTGCGGCCCTTGGGTCGCGACCCATTTTCCCGGCGGCCAGCAAAATGGTGCGGTAGATGGCCACAGGAAACAGTTGAACCTTGTATGCATTCATGGAAAGCGGCTGCGCCCCTTCCATGGCGGCCTTACCGGCGGCGCGCGCGGTTTCTTCTGTAATTGGCTTGCCCACCAGCGCAGCTTCCGCCTGCGGCGAGCGGCGAACGACCGGCGATGCGGCTCCCATAACGACGGCAGCGCGGCGGCAAGTATTGCCATCCATTTCCAGCACCACGCCCGCATCGGCAATGGCCCAGTCGAAGCTCTGCTTCTCGCCATACTTTTGATAGGCGGAGCGTGATCCTGCGGCTGGCTTGGGAATCATCACGGCGGTCAGCAACTCATCCGGCTCAACCACATTGAACTTGGTCGGGTTCGCCTCGGGTAGCACATACAGCTCCTTGATGCCGACAACGCGCTTTCCGCGTTTTGCGCTGGTCAGCTCCACCGTGGCATTCAGACCCAGCAGTCCCACAGCAGCCGAAGACGGTGCAACCGCGGGACATCCGCCGTAATCCATGATCGAGTGATATTGATTTAGCCCGCCAAAGGCAAAACAAATCTCCTTGCCTTTACGCAGACATTGATAGTCCTTGGACCGAAAATACCAGCAGCGATTCTCCTGCAGCAGATTGCCGCCCAGCGTTGCCATGTTGCGGATGTGCGGCGTGGCCGCATTGCCGCAGGCATCGGAAAAAATTGTGTATTGCGACTGGATCAGCGGGTGCTCGCTGATTTCCGTCAGCGTGGTCAGCGGCCCGATGTGCAGTCCCTCGGGGGTTTCGCGAATGCCGCGCAGCGAGGAGATGTTGCGGATATTCACCAGCTTGGTCGGCGATTCCAGACCCTCTTTCATGCGGTCCAGCAGGTCGACTCCGCCGGCCTTGACCACAATGCCGTCCTTTGCATTCTGGCTCAATTGCGCCAGCGCGCCGCTTTCCGTAGTGCAGTCTGCGAGTACGAACGGATTCATGCGTTGCTCCTTTGCGGGGCCTTGCTCAGGGTTTCCAGCACCACCGAGGGCGTCATCGGTGTGCTGCGAATACGAACTCCAGTGGCGTTGTAAAACGCATTGCCGATGGCCGCTGCCGCAGAGATGATTCCTGCCGCTTCGCCAATGCCGGAAGCGTCGGTCGAGCTCTGGCCAATGTAGGACTCCACCAACTGCACGTGCAGCTTGGGAATATCGCGAGCGCCCGCGATCTTATATTGGTCCAGGTTCGGGTTCACCATCAGGCCATACGTTGGATCGAGCAGCCGATTCTCATACAGCGCAAAAGACATCCCCTGAATCAAGCCGCCGTTGATCTGGTTGATGACCTGAGACGGATTCATCGGGCGACCGCAGTCATGCACGGCGAAGAATTGCTTCACGTGGATGATGCCCATCTCCGTATCCACCTCGATCTCTGCCACATCGACGCCGCCATAGGTGTCGTAGTGCTTCGGGTCGTAATCGGGGATGCGTCGCGCCTGCGCGGAAACCTCGCTGGTGTCCATTTTTGCGGCCGCCCGGCGGAAGCCGATCGGCTGCATGTGCCCGCTCTTGCTGTGGACTTCGCCTTTCGTCAGCACCAGGTCGTCCGGCGTTGTGCCCAGCGCGGGAGCAACGCTGGCTAGAAATTTCTGCGAAGCCTGCCAGGCCGCGTCGCGCACCGCAGGAGTCAACGAAGCCGTCGTCACGCTGCCGCCGGAGTTGGGGCCGACCGGATAATTTGTGTCGCCGATTTTTACCGACACCTGCTGCGGCGGCACTCCAAACTGCTCCGCCAGAATTTGCGCCATTACCGTCTTGATGCCGGTGCCGATGTCCTGCACGGCGGAGAGGACCTCCACCGAGCCGTCTCGATGGACCCGCACTTCCGCGGCGGAATCCATGACGATGTGGCGATACCAGACTGACTGCGAAAGGCCGACGCCGCGCTTGATGGGCCCGCGGTCCGCATTCGGCGTGGGATTGCGGGACTTCCAGAGGGCGCTTTCGCGAACAATCTGCCGCTCCACGCGTCGCACCGGGTTGGCGTCGATCTTGTCGCGGAACTCCAGCGGCTGCATGTTCAGTTTTTCCGCCATCTCATCGATCGTCTGCTCCAGCGCAAAGGCCCCCTGCGGATGCCCGGGTGCGCGGAAGGCGGCGGCGGGACCCGCGTTGATAAACACATCGCTTTCCTCTGTGCGCAGCGACCCCGACTCGTACAGATTTGTCGCCGGACCCGCACAACCCGCGCCGGTTCCGCATCCCGCAGTCCCGTAA
>JAJZCA010000414.1 GCA_021798735.1 Acidobacteriota bacterium
GAATTGAAATCCGGCAATCGCACCTATGAAATTTTCAAACTGAGCGCGCTTGCGAAGCACGGCGTGTCGCTCGCAAGCCTGCCGTACTCGCTGCGCATATTGCTCGAAAATCTTTTGCGCCATGAGGACGGAAAAAGCGTTACCGCCGACGACATTGAATTTCTGGCCAAGTGGGACGCCAAGGCCGAGCCTTCGCGGGAGATTGCCTACATGCCGGCGCGGGTGCTGATGCAGGACTTTACCGGCGTGCCCGCCGTGGTGGACCTGGCGGCGATGCGCGATGCCATGCGCTCGCTGGGCGGCGACCCGGAGAAGATCAATCCGTTGCAGCCTGCGGAGTTGGTGATCGACCACTCGGTGCAGGTGGACCAGTACGGCACCGCCGATTCCTACCAGATCAATTCCCTGATGGAGTATCAGCGCAACGTGGAGCGGTATGCGTTTCTGAAGTGGGGCCAGACGGCGTTCCATAACTTTTCCGCTGTGCCGCCGGGCATGGGCATCTGCCACCAGGTGAACCTGGAATACTTGGCGCGGGTGGTGTTCACCACGCAGCCGGACGCGAAGGGCGTCGCGCAGGCCTATCCCGACACGGTGGTCGGCACGGACTCGCACACCACGATGATCAACGGCCTGGGCGTGCTGGGCTGGGGCGTCGGCGGCATTGAGGCGGAAGCGGCGATGCTGGGCCAACCTGTGTCCATGCTGGTGCCGCAGGTGGTGGGCTTCAAATTGTCGGGTAAATTGCGGGAAGGAACGACCGCAACTGATCTGGTGTTGACCGTGACCGAAATGCTGCGCAAGCACGGCGTCGTCGGAAAATTTGTTGAGTTCTACGGCTCCGGCATCAGCGAGCTATCGCTGGCCGACCGCGCGACGATTGGCAACATGGCGCCGGAATATGGCGCGACCTGCGGCATTTTTCCGGTGGACGCGGAGACGCTGCGCTATCTGAAACTGACAGGCCGCAGTGACGAACATATCGCGCTGGTCGAGGCCTACTACAAGGAGCAGGGGCTGTTCCACACGCTGAATGCGCCGGAGGCGAAGTATTCATCAACGCTGTCGCTCGACCTGGCAACGGTGGAGCCGAGCGTGGCTGGACCGAAGCGCCCGCAGGATCGAGTGAAGCTGAGCGATGCTGCATCCAGCTTCAAAAAGCAGTTGCCGGCGCTGAAAGGTCCGAGCGCCAATGCCAATGCGGAGCGGCAGGTGCAAAGCTGGAACGGGGAGGGCGGTCATCCTGCGGCGAACGCCAACGCCAGCATGAAAGGAACGCCGGAGCCGGGGCACGCGGCGTCGATTCAGGATCGCTTTGGCGTCGACGTGGACAAATATCTGGACCATGGCTCGATTGTGATTGCGGCGATTACAAGCTGCACGAACACTTCGAACCCTTCGGTGATGCTGGCGGCGGGGCTGCTGGCGAAGAAGGCCGTCGAGAAGGGCCTGCAAGTTCCACCGTGGGTAAAGAGTTCGCTCGCGCCGGGTTCGCGCGTGGTCGCGGACTACTATGACAAGGCTGGCCTGACAAAGTATCTCGATGCGCTGCGGTTCAACATTGTTGGCTACGGCTGTACGACGTGCATTGGCAACTCTGGCCCGCTACCGCCGGACGTGACCAAGACGATTGACGATCATGGCCTGGTGGCTGTCTCGGTATTGAGCGGCAATCGGAATTTTGAAGGTCGAATCAATTCCGATGTGCGCGCGAATTATCTGATGTCGCCGCCGCTGGTGGTTGCGTACGCGTTGGCGGGGCGCATCGATCACAACTTCGAGCATGATGCACTCGGAAAAGACAAGCAGGGCCAGCCAGTCTATCTGCGGGACATTTGGCCGTCGCAGCAGGAGGTGCAGGCGACGCTGGCCAGCTCCATCGACTCCGATATGTTCCGCAAGGAATATTCCACGGTGAGCGATGGCGATAGCAACTGGCAGAGCTTGAAATTTCCCACTGGCAGCACCTACGGATGGGAAGCGGACTCGACGTACATTCGCAAAGCGCCTTACTTCGATGGTATGAAGGCAACGCCCGCAGCCGTCGAAGATATCCATGGCGCGCGCGTGCTGGCCGTATTGGGCGACAGCGTGACGACAGACCATATTTCTCCGGCTGGTTCCATCAAGCTGAACGGCCCGGCGGGGAAGTATCTGACCGAGCACGGAGTGAAGCCAGCGGACTTCAACAGCTATGGCTCGCGTCGCGGCAACCATGAGGTGATGGTGCGCGGGACCTTCGCAAATGTGCGCCTGCGCAACAAGCTGGCTCCCGGAACGGAAGGTGGAGTGACACGCCTGCTTCCCGGTGGCGAGCCGATGAGCATTTTCGATGCGTCTGTGAAGTATGCCGAACAGAAGACGCCGCTGGTTATTCTGGCAGGCAAGGAGTATGGTTCTGGATCGTCTCGCGATTGGGCAGCCAAGGGGCCAAAGCTGTTGGGCGTTCGCGCGGTGATTGCGGAAAGCTTCGAGCGCATTCATCGCTCGAACCTGGTGGGCATGGGGATTCTTCCGCTGCAATTTGAAGCGGGCCAGAATGTCGAGTCGCTCGGGCTGACGGGCGAGGAGGTCTACGACTTTACCGGACTGCGCGCCATGCTGGACAGGAAGTTTGCCAATGGCCGCAAGCTGACCGTGAAGGCGAAAGCCGCCGATGGCGACGCGA
>JAJZCA010000049.1 GCA_021798735.1 Acidobacteriota bacterium
GTCGATCCTTCAATGGCGATTGGGGTGGCAAGGTTCACGACGGGTGGCGTCGGAGTATAACCGTATGCATCGGTGTTGAAATCGATTTCCCCTTGAGAGTCCATCGACACGTTCGAGAACGACACATCTGAAACGGAGACTGCCGCCGACGTGTACACGTCCTGTGGAACGGAAACTGTGGCAAAGGGGGCCGCGTTTCCGTTCGCGGGAATAAAACCAACGTCGGTTGGCGTGTTGAAAATGGTCGTTGTCACGCCGGCCTTGTTCGTAAGGGAGATCGAATTGATCGTCATGTTGAAGGCAGTGAACTCGTCGTTTGCCGTGCTGGAAAGCTGGATAACGACGGTGGTGGAGGCGGCGGTGACTGGACCCGAGGGCGGCGTGGTCGGGGTGATCACATTTCCGCCGCCGCAACCCGCGACCAGAAGGGCCAGACCGCAGAGCGCGGAAGCGAGAGCAACGACTTCTGGGCGATCGCGGCAACTGCATGTGAGAGTGCTGCGAATTGATCTCATCAGGACACCGAATCAGCGCAGTGTTGTGTGGGTACAGTGAGAGATACTAGCAAAGCGAATCGAACGTGTAAAGAAGTTTAAGAAAGGTGCCGCCCCGTTCAGATGCTTGATCCCAAGGTGGCATTCACCCGTACCCTCGCTGTGAAGGTATCGCGAACGTAGATGGGGAATTGAATCTAATTCATCCAGCGTTTGTCCGTGGGATCTTTTTTGCCATCCGGATCGATGTATCGTCCCTGCCCGTCGAACTTCACATTGCGGTCATGTTTGCGCATGTAGACCTCGAATTTCCGCGCCGCCCGCCGCCTCTTCCAGCGGTAATAGCCGTTGCGAATCGAAAAGGCCCGCTCCGTCGCCGCAAATGCGTATCCGCGCTTTGGGGCCGCCTTGATGTAGATGTATCCGAACAGCGCCCCGCCCAGCGATGCCAGCGATAGAAAGCCGCTTGGCCCCTGAAACACGCTGGCCAGCGCGATCAGGATGAAGATCACTACCAGATATTTTGCGCGGATGGAAATGGGAAGCGGAAACATCAGAAATTTCTGGTCGCCCATCAGCACCGCCCACGCCGCCAGCAGCCCGAAGATACCCCCCAGAGCGCCGTAGATGGTCTGGTTCGGCGACATATGGAAGAGGTGCGTGTAGGAGACGAGGATTGTCGTCGCGGCCGCTCCCACGACAGAGAAAAAATAAATCTCCGTCACCCAGCGCGTTCCGTAAATCGTTTCCAGGTAGGAGCCGATAAACCACAATGACAACATGTCGAACGCAACCTGAAAAATCCCGCCGCTCAAAAAGCTGTACGTAATCAGTTGCCAGATCGCTCCGTGCATCGCCATCGAGGGGGTCAGCGTGCCCACGGCGAAAATCTCGACGGCGATCGCCGGAGCGACCCAACGCAACAACAGCAGGCAAAAGAAAATCGCGACCGTCGCCAGAATGATCTTGCGGATCATTCCTTCAAACGGAGGAAACGACAATGTCATCGGACTTGAGCGCGGCATACATTACCAGCCTACGTCCAGCCGCGTCTCAGCGCTAGCGAATTTCCTGTTTCTCTCTGCCTCCGCGTGTCTGCCCTGAAAATTGTGCAGGCGCGTTTCCGGGCTCCCCGCAGCTGATCTTTCGACGGAAAAATTTCTATCCGACGACGGGTAACCCTGGGGCCTCTCTGCACGTCAACATAGAAAAGGTTTTCAACTGCCTGGGCCGCCCGTGACTTGCCGGTATTTCTATGGACATCCAGTGCAGCCACATCAAAAGGTGTTTGTGGAATCGATTCCTACTTGACGTACGCTACGATTTCCTTAAACTAGCTTCGTTACACCTTCGCGGAGGTGTAATCATGAACAAACATTGAACGACGCTGAAGGAGCGGTCATGCAAGTTTGCCCTGAATGTGAAAACACCCTGACCTTCGCAGAGGATGAAGTCGAAGAAGGCGAAGTCGTTCTCTGCGAAGAGTGCGGTGCGGAATATGAAGTCGTCAACACGGATCCGGTGGAATTGAGTAAAGTGGAAGAAGCCGGATACGACGAAAGTGCCATCGTCTTTCATGACGAAGAGGAAGAGTAAACGGGTGCGTATTTAATGAACAGTATTGAATCGCGGCGTTTCCACGAAAGCCGTGTCCTGATGGTTGCAATTTTTCTGATCTCCATCGCTTGCCTCACGCGTATTTCCGGCAACGCACAATCGGCATTTGCGCAGACCACGCTGCGCTCTGTGCAGGGGCGTGTGGTGAATGAGAAGGATGTACCTATCCGCAGTGCCATCGTGTATTTAAGCGACCAGCGCACCATGACTGTGGAAAGTTACATTACTCAGGAAGATGGCGCGTACCGTTTCGAGCAGCTTTCCCCGAACGACGACTACAAGCTGTGGGCGCAGGTGGATGGAAAAAAGAGCAAGGCCAAAATCCTCAGCTCCTTTGACGACAAACATGTCTTTCGCGTCATCATCCGCATTGACACTGGCAAGTAAATTCTTTCGCCCGCCTAATTTCCGGATCCAAACAGGAAACGCCGAATGCCTTCGCATTCGGCGTTTCTTGTTGTCCAATTTGGCTGCGCTTACTCTTCGCGTTCGCGCTTCTTCCAGTTGATCAGATCGCCCAGCGTCGTAGACGAGGAGGACTGCGAAGAAGACGATGAGTCCCGCTGTCCGCCGGAAGGCGAGTGCGCATGTCCATGTTCCTTCGCCTTCGGTGCCTTGTACTGCTCCACATCCGCCCGCGTCGCTTCATCTCCAACGGCGCGCAGACTCAGGCCGATCTTCTTCTCTTCCGCGTTCATTTTGATGATCTTGAAGTCATGCTCCTGGTCCACGTCCAGCTTTACGGGAACTCCGTGCAGGTCGGTGGCTTCGGATACGTGGCACAGACCCTCTATTCCGTCCGCCAACTCGACGAACGCGCCAAATTGTGCCATGCGCAGCACCTTGCCATGCACCACATCGTTCACCTGATGCTGCGCAAAGAAGGACTCCCACACATCCGGCTGCATCTGCTTGATGCCCAGCGATAGACGGCGATGCTCGGCTTCAATTCCCAGCACCACGGCTTTCACCTTGTCGCCCTTCTTCACCACTTCAGATGGGTGCTTGATGCGTTTGGTCCAACTCATATTGCTAACGTGGACAAGCCCGTCAATGCCATCTTCAATTTCAATAAACGCGCCAAACTCCGTCAGGTTCCGCACCCGGCCTTCGACTACGCTGCCTGTCGTGTAACGCTCGGAAAGATGCTCCCACGGATTTTCCAACAACTGCTTCATGCCGAGTGAAATCCGGCGGTCCGACGGATTCACGTTCAGAATGATCGTCTCAATCTCATCGCCCGGCTTCACCAGCTTCGTCGGATGCTTCATGCGCTTCGACCACGTCATCTCGGAAACGTGGACCAGACCTTCAATGCCTTGTTCCAATTCCACAAACGCACCGTAGTCGGTCACGCTCAAAATGCGGCCGCGGACACGTGCGCCAATGGGGTAGCGCTCCGCCACGTCCAGCCACGGATCGGGAGTCAGTTGCTTGAACCCGAGCGAAATGCGCTGCTTCTCGCGATCGAATTTCAGTACCTTCACCTGGATCTCATCGCCCACGTTCACCAGATCCCGAGGATGCGTCAGACGTCCCCAAGACATGTCGGTCACATGCAACAGTCCATCGATGCCGCCCAGGTCGACAAACGCGCCGTACTCGGTCAGGTTCTTCACTGTCCCGGTCAGGATGGTTCCTTCTTCCAGGTGGTCCAGCGTCAGCGTGCGCTTCAGCGAGGCTTCGTTCTCCAGTAGCTCTTTGCGAGAGACAACAACGTTGCCGCGCTTCTTGTTCAGCTTGATAACGCGGACGTCTATCGTCTGTCCGATATAGGATTCCAGATTGCGGACCGGCCGAATTTCGACTTGCGAGCCCGGCAGGAATGCCTTGATCCCAATATCCACTGTCAAACCGCCCTTGACACGGCTCACAACCAAGCCGCTCACAGGAGTTTTGTCGTTCGCCGCTTTCTCAATCGTGTCCCACACGCGGTGACGCAATGCCTTGTCGTAGCTCAGCAGATAGCTCCCGGAGGGTTCCTCATGCTCGACGACCACTTCAATCGTCTGGCCCGGTTGCAATTTCGGCTGGCCAGTATGGTCCAGCACCTGCTCGATCGGAATTAAGCCCTCGGATTTCAGACCCACATCGACAACGACATGCTTGTCGGTTAGCTTGATCACGGTGCCGGTCACAACATTGCCATCAACGGCCTGCGCGGCTTCCTGCGCGGCCTGCTCGTTTTCGAACGACTCCAGCAGCGCGCCGAAATCCATCTCCTCCTCATGCTCATGGGAAGCGACATCGCGCGTCTCAGCGATCTCCGGGGCTGCCGCTTTCGGCTCCTCCGCCTCCGCCGCCTGGGCTTGCGCCTGCGGTTCGGCAAGGAGCGAGGATTCCGCGATGTGGCTTGTCGGCTCGAGCTCCGGGGAATTCGACTCGGCTGGTTGGGTTTCTGCTACAGCAGAAATATGGTGGTTGTTTTCCGGCGCTTCGGCTTGCGCCTCGAGGGTTGTAACTTCGTTGGCTTCCAATGTAGTGTTCAGGGTTTTGCTCGCAGTGTGTTCGGGATTGAGGACTTCTACCATAGGACTAGGGGGCTCCGGACTCATACGGCGCGACCGGCGCTCCGTATCTGGCAACCGCTGGCTTCCTTCTAGGCAAACCGAGGATCGTCCATTCAAGCCGGCTGCGGTCGCCGCGGCGACTGGCTGTCACTATGGCATCTCAGCCGGACGTGCAATCCGGGCGCTTCTCTCTCTTGCCATTTGCCTCGAAACGCTGTCGTCGATGCCACCACCTGGAAGTCTGAAAGCCACTCCCTGGGTGGTACCTGAAAAACAGGCATGATCGAGATTTTGAGCCGAGTAAGAAAAGGATCCTGGATTGGGAAACGCAGCGCATGAGTCCTAGGCCGCTTCGTTCCCAATTAAAACTATATCAACCGGTGGAAAACAGTGTCAACGAGAACCGCACTCTGACAAGCGATCCGTTGCCATTCTATTGCGCTTGTTGCGTGATGCGAATCACAGACGATTCATTCACCAGCGTGCAAAAGATCGTGAGGTATTTTCCGGTCACGACCATGCTTTCACGCTGCGGTGCGTCCATCGCTGCAAAGACGAGCAGCGGCCCCGCTTGAGCAAGAGCCAGAAGGCGCAAGGTGGAAAGCCGCTCTTAACGCAGCCGTTCCTTCAAAAGAACGGCTGCACATCATTCCAACTCGCCACATCGCAGGATCTGTGCTCTTGCTCTCATCTCCCGATTCAATCTGCAGCCTGCGACCCAACGCTGCAAAAACACCCGGAAACGAAATTTTCTTCCCGGCGTTTGCTGTTTGCGGCGAACAGCCGATAATGCCGTAGTAGCAGAAATTTCATCGCGCGAAGCCGATCCGCGCATCGATCATCGCGTCGAAGGGTGCCATCCATGCCGAACAGCAATCTTCAGGCAAAAGAAATCCGTTTCGCTTCTTGCCCGCAGGGGGAGCCGTCACAGGAAAATTTCACGCTCACCACCGTCGACCTGCCCGAGCTGCAGCCGGGAGAAGTCCTCGTCCGAAATTCTTTCTTTTCCATCGACCCCTACATGCGCGGTCGCATGAATGAAGGTAAGTCGTATATCCTCCCGTTCGCGCTCGGCAAGGCGTTGGATGGGGCCGCCGTCGGGCAGGTGGTGCAATCGCGAGACTCCGGTTTCCCGCCCAGCGCCTGGGTGCTGAGTTTTTGCGGATGGCGCGATTACTTCGTCTCCCAGGCGTCGCAGTTGCGGAAGATTGATGCCACACAGGCGCCTCCCTCCGCCTACCTCGGTGTCCTCGGGGCGACCGGCCTGACCGCTTGGGTTGGTCTCAACGACGTTGCCAGAATCAAAGAAAAGGAAACTGTTTTTATCTCCGCAGCCGCCGGCGCCGTCGGCAGCGTTGCCTGTCAGTTGGCCAAGTTGTATGGATGCCAGGTGATTGCCAGTGCTGGATCGGCCGCCAAGGTCGCCTTTCTGAAAAACCAGTTGCACGTGGACTATGCCTACAACTACCGCGAATCGGAACCGCTGCGTCAATTGGAAATCGCCGCGCCGGATGGATTGCACGTCTACTTTGACAACACCGCCGGCCCGCAGTTGGAAGCCGCGCTGGGCGTCATGCGCAATCATGGCCGCATCGTCATGTGCGGGGCCATCGCCGGCTATAACGCTCCCTCTCCGGGGCCGAAAAATCTACACCAGGTCATCATTCGTCGTCTGCGGCTGCAGGGCCTTCTGGTCGCCGACCATCTCCACCGCATGCCTGCGTTTCTGGACGAAATGATTCCTCTGCTGCGCGCTGGAAAAGTCCTGCACCAGGAAACAGTCGTCGATGGCATTGAAAAGGCCCCCGATGCTTTCATCTCCCTGCTGCAGTCCGGAGACGCTCATATTGGCAAACTCGTGATTCACGTTTAACGCGCCGTCTATACTTCCCGGTATGGATATTTTGTGGACTCCCTGGCGCTATCGTTATGTCAGCACCGTGGATTCGGCCACTCGGCAGGGCGTGCCGCCGGAGCTGGCAGCATGGCCCGGAGATACGGGCTGCGTCTTCTGCAATCTACTGGAGGCCTCTGCCCATGCCGTTGCGGGCGGTCTGCCGCCTGCGGAAGCCGATCGCGCCGCCAATATTGTCGCGCGTGGCAAGCGATGCTTCATCTGCCTGAATGCCTTTCCTTACAACTCCGGCCATGTCATGATCCTGCCCTACGCCCATACCGCCGAGCTCGGCAAATTGGATCCCGCCGAGGCGCAGGAGATGATGTCGATGGCCCAGCAATTGGAGCGCGTCCTGAGAAGAATCTATCGCCCCGAGGGCATCAATCTTGGGATGAACCTGGGCAAGGCTGCCGGTGCTGGAGTCACCGGGCACGTCCATATGCACATGCTGCCGCGGTGGTCTGGGGACACAAATTTTATGACGGTGACTGGCGAAACCCGCGTTCTACCCGAACCCCTGGAAATTACCTGGGATCGCCTGCATGTGGCGCTTCTGGAAGACTCGCGTGACTAGAGCGGTGAGTCTTGAATTCACCGCATACATTTGTCATTCCGACCGGATGTCAGTCGCCAGGGCGAACGACCGAAGTGCAGGGACCTGCGTTTTCTCCGCCTCTCAGATGCAGTGCCTTTCAGGCTCGCCAGCTCGTCACCGCGGCGGAGCGGCTGGCACATGCGCAGCACTCGGCGACGGAGTCGCTCCCGATTCAGTTTGCCCGTGCCCCTGCTGGTGAGGGCGAGGCGAGCTGGCCTCAAAGCTGACGATCCTCCACACTCCATTGTGACGGTGATAGACGCGCGTATAGCGATACGTTCCGCTCAGGCTTTCGCCGTCGTGTATCCCGTTGACCTGTGCCTTTGAAACGACGACCGCTGTGCTGCCAAACACGCGGATCTTACGGTCCCAGGTATGAATCTGGCTAAATTTTGTCGTGCCGTTTTTGAAGCTGTCGATGGTTTCCGCCTTTGTCGCCAGCGTGCCATCCCCATAGATGCCAAGGTAATCGTCCGACAGCATCGTCGCCATCGTGGCCGTGTTGGCGGTCAGCTCCGCCTGCCGCCACATCCGTTCCAGCTTTTCTATGATGCGGACGATCTGCCTCGGTTGGGGATGGGGATGCGGAATCGACGTGGCTTTTGCGGCGGGAAGGCACAGCAAAAGCATCAGGATTCCCACACCGCCGCGCGTAATACTCGGCGCTTTGGAGGGTAGAATCGTGGAATGAAACTGCGTTCGCATGGCTGTATCGGGATATTAGTTCGAGCATACGCCGGAGTCAAAGGTTAATTCGTAAAAATTCAACGACATCCCGGCTGCTTCTACCTATCAATTTACGCCAGCGCGTTCAAATCCTCGACGCTGCGTTCCTTCATCCACTGAAATAGTCCGCCGATGGCGTACTTGTGAAAGTGCGGCGACGCGCGATGCGCTTCCAGTGCCGCTTCATCGCGGTACTGCTCATAAATCATTACCTGGCTGGAGTCGCCCGCCAGTTCGTGCGGAATGTAGCTGATGCATCCCGGTTCCTGGCGAGAGGCCGTTGCCAGTTGCCGCACTGCCTCAAGAACTTCATTGCGATCTTCCTGGGCGAATCGCATACGCACGATAAATGAAATCATTCCAGCTTCTCCACGGGAGATAATTCCCGTCTGTCTCGTTACCTGTGGTGATTCGAGCCGGCCCTGCAATGTCCGATCGGTGCCCCATCCTCGCCGCGTCGTTTGCGGCTGGGGTGGGAGAGGACGGACCAATTGGGCCGGATCAAAAAAATATAGCGTCGCAGGCGAACCGGCGACAAGACGGCTGCGGATTGCAATCTCACTCCTCTGGAGCGCAATCCTTTCCGATAGGCTCGATTATTTCCTGCTCGCCGACATCCGGTCCAGCGCCGCGGCAAATTCGGGCAACACAATCGTCTGGTCGCGGTCGGGCCCGGTCGAAATCATCCCGATTTTCGCGCCGGATTCCCCTTCCAGAAACTTCAAATACTCCTTTGCCGCAGCGGGCAGTCCTTCGAAGGTCTGAACATTCTCTGTGGCCCCGTCCCAACCCTTCATCGTTGTCAGGATCGGCTCAATCGATTCCAAGCCTCGCACATCCGCTGGAATTGTATCGGTAATTTTTCCGTTGATCCTGTACGCGGTGCATACAGGGACCTCCTTCAGCGTATCCAATACATCCAGTTTGGTGACCACCAGCCACTCCGTGCCGTTGATCTGGCTGGAATAGCGCAACAACGGCAGATCGAGCCATCCGCACCGCCGTGGTCGCCCTGTCACCGCGCCGTATTCCTGCCCGCGCGCCCGAATCAGTTCACCCTGGGCGTTGTGAATCTCCGTTGGAAACGGTCCTTCACCCACGCGGGTCACATACGCCTTGGTTACGCCAATGACCGTGCCAATCTTCGTCGGCCCCACGCCTGTGCCAGTCGCCGCGCCACCCGCGGTCGCCGAGGAAGAAGTAACAAACGGGTAGGTTCCGTGGTCGATATCGAGCAGCGTGCCTTGCGCTCCTTCAAACATGATGCTTTCGCCTGCCCGCAATGCGTCGTTCAACATGCGCGAGGTGTCGGCCACAAAGGGTGCCATCGCTTCGGCGGCACGCGCATATTCTTCGTACATCTTGTCCGCATCAAGCGGCTCGCTCGCGAATAAAGCCTGGGCAATCGTATTTTTCTCGTGACATGCGTTCTTAATATGCGTGCGCAGCAGTTCCGGATTCAGCAGGTCGATGACCCGCAGCCCGCCGCGCTTCATCTTGTCTTCGTAGGCCGGTCCTATCCCTCGGCTGGTGGTGCCGATCTTCATCCGCCCCGGAGCATTCTCCGCCGCCAGTTCGATCATCCGGTGGTAGGGCAGGATCACATGGGCACGATCGGACACGAACAGTTGTCCGGCCACATCCACGCCCAGATCCTTCAGGTGTGCCACTTCCTTCAGAAACGCCATCGGATCCAGCACCACGCCATTGCCGATGACCGCGCGGCAATCCGGCCGCAGTACGCCGCAAGGCACCAGCTGCAGGATGAACTTTTTGCCGTCGATAATGACGGTATGTCCTGCATTGTGGCCGCCGGCGTAACGCGCCACCACGGAAAATCGTCCAGAAAGGACGTCGACAATCTTGCCTTTGCCTTCATCGCCCCACTGGGCGCCCAAAACTACTGCAGTCTTCGCTTGCATTTCGACTCGTTTCCGCTCGTTTCCGGGGCCCGGGCACGCGGAGGCTTCCATGGTTCAGAAGGCGGCTCCGACTGTGTCCGGCCACGATTGTTATTGCAACAATATTGTTCAGGAGGGTTGCTGGCGAATCGCCAACGCTTCATCTACTCAAGTAAGAATCCTATACTACGGGAGGGACGCGATCAAAGCAGAAAGCGGCTGCGTCCGGAATCCCTTGCGGAAGAAGACGGTTACCCGTGCCGGAACTGCCAGAAGTCGAGACCATAGCCAACGGCGTCGATGCGCGAGTACGCGGACGCTCCATCGTTTCTGTCTGGCTCGGCTCGAAGCCGGAACCCTTTCGTTCGACGCCGGCTGAGCTTGTCAAAGCTCTCACCGGAAGCAAGATCGAACATGTCCGTCGCGTCGGCAAACATATTGTTGTCGATTTGACGCGAGATTCCGCCGCCACCCGCCGTCGCTCGACCGCCGCAGCCGGGAAATCGAAGCCGTGGCGCGGCCAGTGGCTGGTTCACCTTGGCATGACGGGTCGTCTCCTCGTCTGTCAGCCAGATGAGCCCGTGCCGAAGCATACCCACGCCATCCTGCAACTCGACGATGCCCGCGAAGTCCGCTTTGTCGATCCGCGCCGCTTCGGGCGTCTGTCCGTTCTCGATCTTTCTGCTGAAGCTGCGCCGAAAACCGGCAAGCGCGAAAAGGGAACCGGTTCCACCGACAAGGGTTTTGTCGGACCCGGACAAGAGCCATTAGACATCCCGGTAGACGCGTTTCGAGCGCTGTTTCGCGGACGTCGAACGCCCATCAAATCCGCCTTGCTGAATCAGAAGCTTCTGCACGGCGTTGGCAACATCTACGCCGATGAAAGTCTCTTTCATGCCGGCATCCGCCCTTTGCGCCAGGCGGGCCGGCTCAAAGCCGAGGAACTGGCGGTTCTGCGCAGCGCCATCCAATCCGTACTGCGGGAGGCGATCACTCTCGGCGGCTCTTCCGTTTCTGACTATGTGGACGCTTCCGGGGAGAAAGGCTTCTTTCAGTTGGAGCACAAGGTCTATCTCCGCACCGGCGAGCCCTGCCTGGTCTGTGGAACCCCGATTCGCCGGATTCTCGTCGCTGGCCGCGGCACCCACTTCTGCCCGCATTGCCAACATTGAGGCGATTGAATTGCTGATCGATTCCGCCATAAGGATCGTCGATTCTATGAATTTGCGGATGACATCTCTGATATTCCTATGAAATTTCAGAAGAGATGGATCGCTGTTTCGACTTAACTCCTTTGATTCGTGTGAAATTAATTTGGTATTCAAGTTGCAGTGTAGTAGGACAAGCCAGTGAACGCGTACGAAGCCGAAAGGCTTTGGAAAAATAAAAAGTTCAGGAGATGCGAGCCGTCAACAGAGTTTCCGGGCTTTTACAAGGAAACCAGTCGGCTCCGTCCGAACAAAGTCCGAACAAAATAGCAGTTAGCATCACGAAACGGGTCCACCCAAATCCGGGAGGCCAGTGACCCGATTCTGTTGCGAATGTTGAGCCTGAGACTGACGAAGTCCCCCAAAGATCGCTTTTCCCATTCAGCATCTCTTCATTCGTACGGTTTAAATGTGCGGAACATTGCATGGCAAAAGGCCCAATTGGGTAAAGAGTACGGCTAGACCGGTGGCGTGTCAGCTCAATTTTGAGTTGAAGTCGGGCATTATCCTGCAAGCTCACCTTCCATTGTTGCCAGTTTTCCAGGATATTTCGAGTGACACTTGCCGATTTTGTCTGTCCGGAGTAGCATCAGTCTTGCTCATCATTTGGCTGAAGCTGCATCCATTTCTCGGATCCGCAGCTCGCCGATACCATGTTACGGATAGGAAAAATACAGCACAGTTCGGATGCGCTTCAGCAATGCGCGCCAATAGCGGTAACGCTACCAGGGACTGTCACGCCGCAGGCTGCCAACACGCTCGACGGCAAGACCCTGATCGGCAAATGAAACTGGCTTGATACAAAAATTCCATCATGCTGCTCGATAGCGTCCTCGCCGGACGACGGGACTGAGATCATTCCAGTTATCGCGTCTCAGCGACTCGCGCAGCACAAGTCAACGCACGCTACAAGGAAGTGTCTGAATGACAGAAGATTCAACGCCGCATCCGGAGAGCCCTTCTCCGTCTACCCAAGCGAACTCCGGTGCCGCCGGACCCAATGCTCCCCGGCAAAAGCAAAGCTTTCGCCGCCGCCGCAAACGTCGCGGATCGGGCGGGAACCCAGCCCAGGCGGGTAATCCCGGGCAGGCTGCAGCGAACGCTCAGCAGGCCAGCGGTGCAGAGGCGCCCGCGTCGCAGGGCAATGCCCCCCGCAATGAGAATCAGCCCCGCAAGAAGAAGCGCTTCTTCAAGAAAAATAAAAGTCAGGGCCAGGGGCAGAATCAGGGGCAAGCCAATACTCGCGGCGACTCGCGCGGAAATTCCGCCGGCCAGCAGCAACGCCGTGGCGGCAAGCAGCGCCGACCCAAGGTTTTTGTCGGCCCCATGGATCACAGCTATCGCGCCGTGAACGGAAATTATTCCGACTCTCCGCCTTCGACCATTGAGTTGCAACGTGGATTTACCAACGCCCACTACAACGGCAACGGCAACGGAAATTTCAACGCCGACTACTCCGGCCCGATGAATGGTGGCCGTTCCGTCGACGACATTCAAGGTTCGGCGAGCGCCGCCGCTGCATCCGATAATTCTCCGGTTCGCATCTACTGCTTCATCGACGATCTGTTCTTCATCGCCAAAATTCAAGAGACTGCGCGCAAGCTCGGAATTAAAGTCGCGTTTGTGAAGAATGAGAAGGAAACCATTGCCGTCATGCTGGCGTTGCCGGAAGAGGCGCGGCCGACCCTGATTGTGTTCGATTTGAATAGTGCCACGGCGAAGCCGTTGACGCTGATTCCCAAGCTGAAAGCAAAACTGAAGCGGGCCACTTCCATTGTAGGATTTCTCTCGCACCTGCAAGGCGAGCTGAAGGCCAAGGCCATCGAGGCCGGCTGCGACACCGTGATGCCGCGCTCTGCCTTCTCGCAGACGCTGCCGAACCTGTTGCGGCGCTATGGCATTGAAGTCGAAATCGAAGACGATCAGGCGCAGGTCATCGAAGCCTGATTGTTCCGAACGCGTTGAACCCTTATCCGAGACGAGGTCCCTGCCTATAATGCGGAATGGACGTTGACCACGACCAGTTCCGTGGTGTGGCCCAATCGCCAGGGAGGTAGCTTCTCAGATGAGCTGGTTGTCCAAGTTTAGGCGTGCCTCGGTGCGAGTCCTTACGCGACGCCGAACAACGAGGACCCTGTCCTTGTCGCTCTCGCTCTTGTTCTTGACGGCCCACGCATTTCCCGCCACCACCGTCGACGGCTTCGTCACTCGAATCGATTCCCCATTATCGTTCGAGGTTGGCGGGCTTCGTATTATGCTCGATGCCCGGACAAATTGTGCTCTCAGGGTTATTGCGGCAAAGGACACTTCGTTCGATCCATGGAAGTGGACCATTCCTCGCACCAAATTATTTTTACCCAACTCCGATATGACTCAGACGAAAATCGAGCCATGCGGTCTTCTACATCCAGCGATAGGTTCGGCAGTTCATCTAGAAGGCACTGTCCGAATGGATACGCAGGCGTTTAAAGCAAGTTCATTTGTCCTCATCTCAATCCTACAAAATACCGAGCTGGACGGCATTGCATTGAATGAAGAGAAGGTAGAGCAAACGCGGACCTCTCCACCTCAGAAGAGGGGGCTTTGGCTAGATGGATATCCAATTGCTATAACACGAGACAGCACTTTGCTAGCCGCCCCCGGAAACACTTCGTTTTCGCCGGTCCTAGAAAATAACGGCACGTTTAAAGTCGACTGGGGCGATATCAACGCTCCTATCAATCCCACAGACTTGAAACGAGGACCCTCAACCGCTCCGAGTGAAAATAAGTGGATATGGTATCGCGCTATCCAAGCCGCTGACGGAAGCATCAGGGCAGTAGATATGCGATTCTGGAACAATTATGTAGGCGAAAGGCAAGAAGCATACACCAGGCAATTCGCATCCGATATAAAGCTACCTGATTATGCAAAGCAGGCTCCTGGGAATGTTCTGTTTCACAAAGAGAAAGCTGCAATCGTTCCCAACGCGGTAATTCAAGGCTGGATATATGAGCTCGGCATGTCGCTCGTTCCGTTGTACCAAAAATCCCTAAGTAGTACAGATCCAACCAAGGTGAAGTTTCAGTTTTATGTCGTGCGCCCGATTGTTGTTGCTAATTGGCGCGACTTTCAAAGCATAGATGGAACAAGTTGTTGGACTAGCTTCGACGGAACCTTTGCTTACGCGAACCAAAAGCCCCACACGTTTGCGAGGGGCATTGTTTCCACTCGAAATGGGGTGGTTTTAGTGCCTGAAAATCTTCTCGCTTCATTACGCGATAAATCTGAATTAGCGGCGTTATTGTCTTACGGTATTACGTCGATTATTCAAAACCAGCTTTATAATCTGTGGGCTATTACAACCTATGCGCCCGGCGTAAAGCTCAGAGATATGAGTCATAATGATCTGACTCTTTGTGCCTTTATTACGCGGCAGAATGAGCAGACACTTCGCATTGGGATACGCCAGATGTACTTGGCGGGTTATGACATTCGGGAGGCTCCGTATGCGTGGGCGGTGGCGCAGGGCAAGCCGGTGAACAATCCGGTGATCGACTCCAAACATCCAGACAAGGAAATCCCTTGGTACGCGGCGTATGCCTTCAACTACATCAGCCAGTATTACAAGGACGTGGACTACAGCAAGCTGAAGCGCGGCAGGGCTGAGTACCAGCAGTTCCTCAAAGAGCTCTACAAGGCTGATCCCAGCTTGCCGCAAGCAAAAGCATCGGATCAAGATCAGACGTCAGCACCCGCGACGCAGTGAATGGCCCGTCAACACTGGGGATTCGTTAGCCCGGGGGCCAGTGCATGGCGCGGCCGCCGAGCACATGTAAATGTAAATGCTCGACGGTTTGGCCGCCTTCTTCTCCGGTATTGATGACAATCCGAAAACCTCTGGGCAGGCTTTTATTCGCGAGGTCGGTTGCGACCAAGGTGAGATGGCCAAGCAGGTCTTTGTCCGCGGCGGTGGCCTGCGCGAGCGAGTCGATGTGCTTTTGGGGGATGACGAGGAAGTGCGTGGGCGCCTGGGGATGGATGTCGGCGAAGGCGATGGAAACGTCATCTTCGAAGATTTTGGTGGCGGGAATTTCTCCGGAAACAATCCGACAAAATAGACAGTTCATGCCTTCGATATTCTCATGAAAATGGGTGCAAAGCATTTAGTTGCCTTAGCAACTAAAATCGCGTTTTTTGGATGATTTGGTTGCTAAGGCAACTACTTTGCCCGGAAAGCCGGCAAAAAGCATTCTCGCGAGCGGCGGAAATTGCGCCAGCCTAGCGGGGAAAATATTTGGGGTGGTGACCGGGGAGCCAGGGGTTGTAGTGGGCGGCGAAGCTGGCTCGGTGGGAAATGGAGGGGTGGCTGTAGAGCCAGAATTCCACGAAGGGGTTGGGATTGGGGGCCTCGAGGTAATTCTCCCCAAGGGCGACGAAGGCTTTTTGGGCGGTGACCTGGGGATCGGGC
>JAJZCA010000050.1 GCA_021798735.1 Acidobacteriota bacterium
TCGAATATTGGAAACGCTCTTGTTCTTCTGCGGCAGCCAGAACTCGCCGACCTTTTCATAAGTCTGAGCAATGCTGGTACTCGTGATCCAGAAAGACGGATTTTTCGCCGGCTGCGCTTGAATGCGACATACCGCAAAGTCGCGATCGTTGATCCAGATTTTTCCGCGATACAGATATTTGTTCGGCTTTCTCGGCTCAACCGTCACAACGTAAGAGCAACCGTCTGCCGCCGACTCATACTCCAGGTCGCTAAAATTGTAATTTTTCTCATTCAGGTCGACCGCTTTTCGGGTTGCGTCCCGCTGCGCATCCGTTTCAGTCTTCACCAGCCGCTTCAGCACCCGATCCACCAGAAATCTCGGGCCGCTCTCAGATGTCACCTTGAATTCCTTGGTGTCGGGCGCTTCATAATTCACATCCACGGCCATCGTGGCACGCAAGTCGCCCGGAAACCCGTGGTAAACCAGCGTGTAAGTGCGCTGCCCCCGATAGCTTTCCAAGTCTCTCGCTCGCTCCACATTCCTCGCAACCAAGGTGTCAACCACCTGAGAAAGCGTCATCGGAGGCACGCTCGATTTCACCGGGGCCGTTGCCGCAAACATTTCTCGGAAAGGATAAACATTCAGCGATAGAAGGAGCGCCGCAAGCAAAGAATACCGGAAAATTTCGACGATCTTATACGGTTGTGCTGGTACCGACAGATTCATGCATGCTCCGGTTCTTGTCGTTCGCAAGTGCCGCAGCCACAGGCACAGATAGTTGGGAACAATACGTTTGATAGATGTCTTGAAATGCCTTCTCCCAGGAACTCGACTTCGCATACTCGCGCGCGGATTTCCTCATCGCAGACAACCTATCGGGATCAGTCATCAGCGCGGCAACATAGGTCGTGAATTCCTCGAAGTTTCCAGCGACGTATCCTGTCTTTCCGTGCTGCACCGTGTACCCTGGACCGCCGGCCCCAGTGACAACAGCCGGAACTCCAGACGAAAGGGCTTCGAGAACGACCAGGCCAAAGGTCTCTGTCTCGGATGGAAATGCCAGTACATCCATGTTGGCATATGCGCGCGACAGCTCGTCGCCGGTAAGCACGCCGCGAAATTCTGCACGCTGCAGGTTTTGGCGCAACCAACTCTCCTCCGCGCCCTGGCCTACGATGAGAAGCCGAAAATCGCGACACTCTTTATGATGCAGCGCACGCTCCATCCGCGACAGCCAACGGACATTTTTTTCCGGCGTCAGACGGCCCACGTAGCCAATCGTGAAAGGACCGCTCTGGCGGTCGCGGAATTTCGGATCGAACCTGGCCGTATCGACCCCATGACCCATTGGAAAACAGGGCTTGCCGGTCGCCTTTGTCAGTTCCTCCATGATTTCAGGGTTGGGCGCAAACAGAAACCGCGGAATCTTGTAGAAGCGGGTGGTGGCGACGCGGCTAAAATTCTGCGCTGCACGCGAGAACGGTTCTGCCAGATTCTTCGGCAAAAACGACAGCGCTTTGGCCGCGCGCAGTCCTGCGTATTGCGGGAGATTGGTCTGCCAAAAAGCTGCCAGCGGAGTTTTCGTATTGTGCGCATACAATGCGCCAAGAATGCCAACGTCGCTGGGGCCGGTGATTTGTACCACGTCCGGCCTGAATTCGCGCAGCAGGGCAGCCACCTCTCGATAGTGCCTTAAAAAAAAAAGATCGAATTCGTGGTTTCGGTCCAGCGGAAATTTGATCGGTCCGCGGCAAAGCTGCACCCGGGTCACCGAGCCTTCACGGTTGACCTCATTGCGCGGCCCCGCATGGACGATCAGCAAGGGAATACCCCGTTGCTGCGCGAACGCTACAAAATTACGGGCCACCATTGCGACCCCGTCAACTTCATGAAATGCATCGGGGAAAAAAGCGACCCGCACGGACTCTCGACTCACGAAATCGCCTCAGACGGGCCGTCCGCAAGCATATGCAAGTCCACTTCGTTTGCATAGACGCGTTTCGCCGCCCACTGCACCGTCGCGTTTTCGGCTAGTCGGAAGACGGAAAAAATTCGCTCGACAAATGCGGGCGGCGCCTTCCAGAATGCCGACAACGGCTGAAACCCCTCCCCCGTCCTGTCGGGATGAAAAACGCGGTCGTCCCAACGGCGAGAGCCTTCCGGGTATTCCGGGTAGTACCGGATCACATCGAGTACCGCATGCGCAACGCGAACGCACATCGGATCGGCGTATTGCCCCATGAACAGGATGTGGCTGTGCTGTTCCTCGCGAATTTCGTGGACGAATTCCGCAAAGCTCTGCGCGTTGCTCAGGTTGACCGTGGCGCTCGGCTCGCACGTGTGCCGGTCTCCGCCGGAAACGATTGGCCGCTCCCAGCGTTGCGCCAGCGGGATGATTTGTTTATTTTCCTGCCACTTCCGCATTCCGTTGATTTCGAACGCATGCATAAATGGATTGTTCTGCTGCAAAAAACGGTCCAGGCACAGTGCATGGCGCTGCGACCCCACACCGGACAAATCCCAATGCGGATGGTTGAACACAATCAGCACGTCGGGAAACCCATGCAATGCCGCCAGCAGTTCCGTCACACGCGGAACGGAAGGGTTCTGCGTGTACTCGTCGAGCGCCGCAGCCAGATCGGGCACTTGGGCAACCGGCAGGTTGTGAATGCCTAGATGGAACATGCTCCCGCAATACGGAACGCTCCACTCCATCGAAAGCGGAACTTCCGCAGTCTCCGTGGCCAGCCGCAATAAGGAGGGAGCTTGGATCGAATCATGATCGGTCAGCGATACCAGGCCGGCCAGATCCAGACCGTTCTCAATCTGGCCCTTTTCCACATCGAAGGCCAGCTTGGGCGTCAGTGGCGATGTCCAATATGCGCGAGAAAAATCGACAGGAACTACGGATTTTCGATACTGCGTGTCCAAAGCCCGTTGAAGGATGGGCCACTTTTCCGTGAATGCCGGAATGAACTGCAGCTTCTCTTTCGAGTGTCGAGTGTGGCTGTGCAGCGAAACCCCGGTTCGATATTCTCGGGTACAACCCGGACTCCGCCAAATACACGAAACTTTAGTGGATGCCAATGGCGATAGAACCTCTCAAACTGTTAGAAAATTACCACACCAAAGGAACAACCGGCAGCGAAATGCACAGAGGAAGAGTTTGCCCACATGTTCGACTCGTTCGCAACAGATATGTCATCGCCCCACGGCGTTTTTTTATGAACTTTGGTTGACTACGATCCATCTCAATTCTTAACTTCTAAAGACTTAACGACATCAGCTAGTCTACTCTCAATCGCAGCAATTCTGAAATGCAGCGCGCCGTCCCAATACTTTCTCCCCATGGAACGCGAGGCTTAAGATGGCCTTTCCGCCTGAGCGTATACTGCGGTTGCCATGCGACCTCCTGTCCCGTTGTCTCTTGTCCTCACCAGTGTTTGCCTTCTTACGCTTCCCGTCTATGCCCAGATCGGGGCCCAGAACCGGGCCCAGACCGCACCGGGATCCTCGCCTCTGCTGGTCGTCGTCAACCAGGGAGATAAAGACATCAGCCTTGTCGACACCGCCACCGAACAGTCGATCGCGACCATCCCCGAAGGCGTAACCGTCATGCACGGTCATGAAGCCGCTGCATCCCCGGACGGCCGCATCGCCTACGTTCCCATCTACGGCAATGTCGGCGTCGGTCACCCCGGCCTCAATGGCCACGAAATGCTGGTCATCGATCTGCCCTCGCGCAAAATCATCGGCCACGTCGACTTTGGCCACGGCGTCCGTCCCCATTGCGTCGTCTACAACAAAAATGCTCAGTTTCAGTACCTCAACGATCAGGCCACGGCTTTTCTCCAAGCGGATGGGCCAGTCATCTTCGGGGACTTCGGACTTCGGAGGCGTGATGTCCCAAAAGCATAATCCGGACCAATTGGCGGTATTCGACAATAATATTCGCGCTCGAATTGAAGGCATTCGCCAAAGTGAACGATGTTTATGGTGCAAGAATCCCAATCACCCCCTTAAAGCAAAGGGGCTTTGTTCGCACTGCTACAGATGGGACAATGCGCAGCGAAAACTCTTTCAAGAGGTATCGCGTCTACCTGCGAAGACTGCAAGAGATCCCTACGCTGAAGTACGTCGTCAACTCAAAATAGCCAACGAGGCAATTGATCTGTGCAAAATAGAGGGGGAAGTGCTCGAAGATATTTTGGATAGGACAGATTCAAGAAGCCTTGAGCGTGCATTCGATGCACTCAGTAAGAGGATATTGGGGGGGAAAAGAGGATCACAGCTTTTCGATCAAAATACTTCTTATTTTTACGATTTCTCGGAGATGCAACGAATCTGGCTTCGGCACTTGATCGGGATGTTATTGGAGGAAATGAATCGTAAGAGTCGGCACAAGAGAGCTTTTAGTAGCTGGCTGCATAAGAGAAATGCTGCGGCCGACGCAGGAGCGCCTGCGAAATAAACCTTGCACTAAACGAAAAGCACAACGATGTTCAATGCGTGCCCGCGGCCGGGTTCGGAGCCGCCTCGCGACCTTCCAGCCGGTCATAGAGGTAAAGATCGCTGACTGTGCCCAGGGCCAGATTGTAGTAATCGGGAGTTCCGATGGCTGCGCACAGTTCTTCGTCGAATGCGTGCAGGGCGCGCAGATGGGCGGCTGTTGCTGCGACTTCCAGCTTGCTGGTGCGCAGGAATTTTTGATAACCGCGGTCGACGAGGGCGGAGATTTCGCCGCCAATCAGGCAGCCTGGCCGGGCGACGTAGGCAGCGCCGCCGTTGGGCGTTCGCGCCAGTACCGCACCGCAGCCGTATTTGCGTACCCGAACCTGATTTGCGGCGCTGGGAGTGTCCACGACATCGAATCCATGAGAACGGAAATATGTCAGGGCGCTATCGAAGGTCTTGGCGGGAGGGTTTGATTTTTTGCTCATGGAATTATCGATTGCACTCCGGGTTTCGGAAATGGTACGAGCTCTGCGCCTGTCGCGCGGGCGATTGCGACTGTTCGCAAGCTGACGCTACACTTTCAGTATAGCGTGCAGAGATTCGCCCCAGACGTTTCGAATGTTTCGCCGGAATCGACGAATAAGCGAATCATCCATGCGAACGGTTTTTGGAGTGGTAAGGACCACAATGCTGCGCATGGCCCAGGTGCATTTCGATGCAATTCGACAGCACGGGGAAGAGACCTACCCGGATGAATGTTGCGGCGTGCTGCTCGGACGTATCGGAGACAACGCAAAGATTGTTGTGGAGGCGATCCAGGCGGAGAATACTCGCACAGATGCCGCTCACAATCGTTACGAGATTGCGCCGTGGCAATTGATTCGGATCCAACAGCAGGCGCGGCATCGAGAACTGGACATTGTTGGTTTCTATCATTCCCACCCAGACCATCCAGCGGAGTGGTCGAAGACCGATTTGGAAGAAGCGCACTGGATTGGATGTTCGTATGTCATCACCAGCGTCGTGGGAAATGCAAGTGCTGGCATTGAGGCTGCGATGGGTCGGGCTACGAAGACAAATTCGTTTCTGTTGACAGGAACGGGTGAGGAAGACAAGCGGCTGGAACACGAACCCATTGAAGTTATGGCCAGCGTCGGCGCACGGTAGCTTGGTGGATGCGAGCAGGCAGTCGGCACGGAACTAGAACCATGCGAGGATTGCATTATGCAGATTGATATTCTCACTCCAGCCACAGCGTTGACGCAGGAAGAGATGGCGCGGTACGCGCGGCATTTGATTTTGCCCGAGGTAGGGGAGGCGGGTCAGGTGAAGCTGAAGGCAGCGCGTGTCCTGTGTGTCGGCGCTGGAGGATTGGGAGCGCCGTTGAGCATGTACCTGGCGGCGGCCGGGGTGGGTACGCTGGGCCTCGTGGACTTTGATGTGGTTGAGGCTAGCAATCTCCATCGTCAGATTATTCACGGTACCCATGATGTGGGTCGGCACAAGCTTGACTCCGCGGAAGAATCGCTGAAGGCCATCAATCCCAACGTAAGGATTATGAAATTTCCAACGCGATTGAACAGCGAAAATGCGCTGGAGATTTTCAAGGATTTCGACATTGTTGCCGATGGAACCGACAACTTCCCGACGCGCTATCTGGTGAACGATGCCTGTGTGCTTGCCGGCAAGCCGAACGTATACGCCTCGATCTTCCGCTTTGAGGGGCAGGCCAGCGTCTTCGGCACGAAAGAAGGGCCATGTTATCGATGCCTGTATCCAGAGCCACCGCCGCCGGGAATGGTTCCTTCCTGTGCGGAGGGAGGCGTGTTGGGGATTCTGCCGGGGCTGCTGGGGACCATCCAGGCGACGGAGGTCATCAAGTTGATTCTGGGCGCGGGGGAACCGCTGGTGGGTCGGCTGCTGCTGGTCGATGCGCTGGCGATGAGTTTTCGCGAATTGAGACTCCATAAGAATCCTGCATGCACGGTATGTGGCACACATCCGTCTATCGCCAAGCTGGTGGACTACGAGCAATTCTGCGGATTACCGTCTGAGTCGGCCGTTCCCACAGTGGTAGTGAACGGCATTTCACAGATGCAGCCGGAGGATCTGAAGCGGCGACTGGATGCGGGCGAGAACTTATTTGTGCTGGACGTGCGCGAGCCGCATGAATTTGCCATTGCACAGATTGGCGGCCACCTGATTCCACTGAACGACCTGCCCTGGCGGGTGCGAGAACTGGATGCCGAACGCGAGATTGCAGTGCATTGTAAATCTGGCGTGCGCAGCCAGAGAGCGGCGGAATTTCTGATGCAGAGCGGCTTCAAGAACGTTCACAATGTTGCCGGCGGCATCAACGCGTGGTCAGAGAAAGTAGACCCAAAAGTGCCGAAATATTGAACTTCTCGGAAAACGGAGAAATAGCAGAAATACCAAGTCACGCTTTGTGGAAGATGTCCCAGTTATCTCTGAATTCTGCCAAAACAGGCGAGTTCCAGGCGATTCCCGGCATTCGTAAAGAGTGGCGAAATATTTGTCGAAGCTGGGCTCATTTTGAACTAGAACTGTCCCCGGGACAATGAAGTATTCGACTGATACGCCAGGTCTATTTAAGAGAACAAACACATAAACGTGCTCGCTCTTCACGTCCGCCGGCTTTATCAAGAAATAGTTTCGCTTCCGAAGAGCTTTGACTTGCACGCTGAATGTCTTACCGGTTGATCCGTTGTGGGCCAGCAGATCGATAGCTTTGGCATTCCCAAAGGTAACCGAGGTCTGAATGCGTCTTTTCAGAAGTTCGGCGGCCACAAAGAATTCAGCAGACAGGCCGCTCATTTTTCCGTCAGAGCGGGCTTTATTTTTTATGGACGTTTCAGTCATTAGATTATTATCTCCCCCGATGTCTGGCTCCGACTCCGTCCAGTCAGAAAGTCCTCATAGTGTCCAATCTGTTTTCCAACGCACGCAACTGCGCAGGTTCCAGGTTGCGGCGATCAGGCCGAGTAACAGCAGGAAGCTGGCGATGACGACGGCAGGCCAGAACTCCCATCGCCGGATGTGAAGCAGCCGCTCCACAAACCAGAAATAGACGATCAGTCCGAGCAGCCAGTGGCGTGCGAGGCTGGATCCGGACTTCAATGCCACGGCGAGCGGAAACATCAGGAAAAGAAAATCGTAGATCTGGTGCTTGAAGCAGAGCAGACAGGCTGAGGTGAGACAGGCCATGAGGACGCGACCGTCGACTTGTTTGCCGCAGACGAAGAAGTACATGGCGATTCCCAGGGCCAGGGCGATCCCGCTAAGGTAGGGAATCACTGCCATCCATCCGGCTGCATGGGAAAGATAAAAGGCGTCCGGCACCGGGCAAAACAGCGGCGGATGGCGAAACGCGATTTCGCTGACGGCCATGATGTTGGCGAGTCCGGGAGACACGTTATTGGTGGAGGTGCGGAAGGGTTCAAGCAGCAGTGTCCAGAAGGGCGTGCGCAGCCATCCATAAAAGAACAAAAATCCTGCTGCGGGCGGCAGCAGCGAATAGAGCAGCACACGCCAACGCCTGCGTAGCAATAGAAACGTCGCCAGCACGGGCGGCACGCTGTACTTTGCCCACGCAATTCCGAGCAGCAGTCCGCGTCCACGGGAAGACATTGCTATGGCCCACAGGGCCATGGATGCCAGTACTAGCGCGGTCACCTGGCCGTTGCCAATGGTGACACGGGCGGGTGTGCCGGTCAGCACCAGCAGCGTGAGCAGCCAGCGCTGGCGGTCACTCAATTCGTACATTCGCGCGATCAGCCAACAACTCAACAGCACGAGCGCCACATTGATGACCGCCCAGATGATCTTGGCCGGCATCAGCGGCAGATAGCCGACGGGCAGCATTGCGACGTAGAGCTCATGCAGATCGTTGGGGACTTGGTTCAGCAGGATGCGATGGCCGGGATCTCCGGCGAGGTACGTGGCCCAGGGATCGATGTGTTGCGTGAGTAGGCGCGCGGGACTCCATTGAAAATCGAGCGAGTGGAGGATGCTGTTGCGAATCGCGTCTGCAGTGGAAATAAGGGCAAGGACTGTCCCGAGCCACAGAGCGGGGAGGGACAGAAGCCAGTCGAGCCAAGGGTCGGGTGGCCTGTTCGGCTCGATGGTCAGCGACGACTGATTTTCAGATGCGTTCATGAATGCGCATTGCCCTTGTTGGGAGTGTACTGAAAGGGCTGCGGATTACGAGAGCTGAATTTGTACCAGATCCTGGTCCTGCACGGACCCGCTCGGGGGCAGTCCAGGGGAAATCTTTGAAGTCTGCGGAGCTCGCCAGTGGTCGATGTACGAAACCTGGTGAACGCAGGAGATGGTGCAGTTGGGGGCACATGTTTTCTCTGTCAGGAATTCTCGCTGCACATCCTGACGGCGATATTCCGACAGCGGCGTGCCAGGCCAGCCCCGCTGTTGCGAACAGTAATGCACCAGGCCGTTTTCGCAAATGTAGATATATCGTGCGCCTGCGCGGCAACGCCAATCATTGGGCTCGCCTTTGACGATGGCTTCTTGAAAGTGATTGAAACGGGAATAGTGCTTCTTGCCGAGATTCTTCACCTCGTAATAAATCCGGCGCTCTTCGCCTCCCAGCGGTTTCAACTGACCATCGCCGTCGTGAATGATGCCGATGGTGGAGGTAAATCCCAGCTCCAATGCGCGGCGCGCTATCGTCAGTGCATCCTGGGGATACTTGATGCCGCCGCCGACGACGGAATTGATGTTGACATGAAAATTGGCATGCTCAGCCAGCATCTGCAGTTTCTTGTCCAGCACTTTCAGGCTCTTCTTGGAGACCTCGTCGGGCTGCACGTTATCGATGGAAATTTGCATGTGGTCGAGACCGGCGCGATTGAGGCGCTGGATGCGTTCGGGCATCAGCAGATAGCCGTTCGTAATCATGCCGGCGATGCGGCCATGATGCCGGATGCGGGCGATGATCTGCTCCAGCTCCGGATGCAGCAGCGGCTCTCCGCCGGAGATGGTGATAACGCTGGTGCCGAGGCGGGCCAGATCGTCAATGCGACGCAGCATTTCCGGCAATGGAACCGGTTCGGAGACATCGTCAAACTCGTTGCAATAGGTACAGGAAAGGTTACAGCGCCGCATGGGAACGATGTGCGCCATGTACGGATGGCTGGTCGATGCCACGGCATGCGCAATGGAGGCAAGTTCGCGAACTCGCCGGGTCGCAGCCTTGATGCGGCGGGGAAGCGACCGGCGGGCCAACGTGGAGGAGCGTTCCGTCATCTCTATTCATTGAATCACAGTGGGGCGGGAAGCGAATAGTGGCGCCTTCCTTTCACGTGGATGTGGAAACACCGCCCACCTGTCTGGAACCGTCGTGCTTACGCATTCATTCAAACCGCGTCTCTCGCTCTCAGCCCCTGGCGGACCAGTCGGGGGACCGACAGCAGCGTGATGGCATATAGAAAGATGGACGCGGCGGTGAATCCAAGGTGTCCGTGGCGCATGTCTTCGAACACCAGTTTCGATGCCACGAATATCAATGCGCCATAGGCAAGCCACCGCAATTCCCTTCTCTGCCAGCGCGAGCCGCTGTAAGCCAGGACCAGCGCAATTGCGCAAATAGTTAGCGTACGGATGACGGCGACATGAGCTGCCCCGGGAGTGCTGCCGACCAGCGCGAGCCGAACCAGCGCCCACACCAGCAGTGCCGCTGTGGCGCTGACCGCGAGGGCCGCCGAAAGAACATAGAGAAGCCAATGCTTCCACTGCTCCGCCGGGAAGCGCCGTTCCAACGCATAGCAAAGAACCGCAGAGGCGGAAACACACCAGACAAGCCACCCGGGTGAGAGAGGGAAAGCTCCCACAATTGCGTGAAACACATACACCAGCAGTCCGGAGGAGAACACAGCCGCGCCGAGAAACACCAATCCATGAAATTCAAGTGTCAGACGTGCTGACTGTGCTCCCACAAGCGTGGCAGCAATCGCAGCGCCGATCAGGGACAGCGCCAGCCACACAGGCGGCAGGCATAAGTAGCTGCCTGCCAATAAGAGGCCGGCGCTTCCCGCGGCATAGACGTGGTAGTTACGCTGCTCAGGAGCGGTGTCGAAGTGAACAATGACAATCGCATAGCCTGCAGCCGACGAAATGAGACAGAGCGCCCCCAGCACAACCGCGCCAGCGCCGGACCAGAACGACAGCACACTCCAGACGACCAGTAGGAACGCAACCAATGTCTGCGCTATTTCGAAGAAGGTGATCCTATGTCCTCGCAGCATCGTCTGGACAGTGGCGCTAGCTGCGTAGATCAGCAGCAGAGTTGGGGCGAGCCCCAGCAGCAGCGCTCCGCTGACTGCCCGGTACTCCATGCGGATGCCTTCTGGCCTGGAGCCGATATAGACCATGGCCCATATGGCAATGTCCGCAGAAGCGGCCACAAGGGGCCGGACGGTCAAGCTGCGATTGCCGGCCGCCGGATACTCGCAGGCAACGGCCATCACGAGGATTGCCAAGGTGAAGGGTGCCAGATCGTGCGTCGCAATCGCCATGATGAGAGCGGCGGTGCTGCCGCCGGCAGATGTTACCCAGACAATGGCGGTGAAATGGCGTTTCCACGCCAAGGCGAAGGATGCCACGACGAACGTGGCGAGAACACTGGCCGCCATCGCAGCCGGAAAAACCCTGAAGCGCAAGGTAAGCTCCCACAACATGGGAACAAGAATCAGGACAGACGTGACGGCATAGGCAACGCTTGCAAACCACGCTTCGGCTTTGACACGCGTCGCCGCCACCAACCACATGGCAGCGTAGACGATGGCAATGGCGACAACTGCTGTCTGCGGAAAAGCAGTGGATTCTGCCAGCGCACGAAGCAGGTAGGCTCCTGCGATTCCCAGCATCGCTTTACCGACCACGGAAAAATCTCCGCCGGCGTGTGCGGAGGGGGTTGGCTGGGTCGTGCGTGTGGTTGCTGAAGGGCCTTCTGCCTCTGCGGGAATCGGCTGCCGATTCTGCTCCGGGTGTTCGAGAGCGTACACGCGGCTCTCCAGAGTCTCCAGTCTCGTGGTCAGCCGTACCAGGGTGTCGGGAAGATCATCCATCATCTCCACCGTTTTCAGGGCTATCTAGAGGTGGCTTGCGCTAATTTGCAGCGCTAGCTGCAGAAGTTCCAGACTGAACTTTCTCCGGCCAGGGAGGCAGTAGCTTGACCAACACCCACAAAATGAATAGCGGCAGGATGGTCAATGCAATGGACATGAGCAATCCCTCCCGCGTGGCCAATGCCATCTTGTAGGTCGTGTAGCCAAGGAAGCTCTTGGAAAACAACTGGCCTCCAATCACAACGTTCCAACGCATGGCGAAGATGCCGATCAGGGTCAGACATCCAGCGACGGTATAGATGCGCTTCCGCGCAATTTCAGGAAGCTTCAGCACCTGGGTCAAGGCCAGCAATACGATCGGAGTCAGGGTCCCCACAAAAATCTGGAGAACGATCTGGGAAAAGTAGAGTTTGGTGTGGACCATGAAATTCAGAGTGCGAAAAGACTCGTCCGCCTCGTAAATCCGATGGATCAAGTCGAGCATTTCCAGGCTGAAATCGATAATGAATATATAGAACAGATAACTGGCGATCGTATCCATGCACAGCATGTCGATCTTCTCTCGACGGAGCCGCATGATCAGCATATACAGCAGCATCACGGCGGCAATTCCCGATACCATGGCGGAGAAAATAAACACCACCGGCATCAACGGCGACGACCACCAGGGATTTGCTTTGATGGAGCCGAAGATGAACCCGACATACCCGTGCAAGAGAAAGGCGGAAGGAATGCCTATCAAGGTGATCAGCCAGCCCACCCGTTCGTCAATGGCAAGCGCGCGCTCGCTGATGTTGTTGGAGCCCAGCGTCAACACCTGATAGATCCAGCGCTTCAGGCCGCTTGAAGACTGGGCCATCACTACGATATCGCGCCGGTAGTCGAGCCAGATTTCGACCGTCAGGACCGCCATTAAATACCATAGATACACGAACCCGAACATGGCCATGGCCGACGTGCGATGGGGAGTGAAATACATCTCAAACGAGCGTTCCGGGTGTCCTAGGTGCAACTGCAGCGGCAGAGGCGCAACCACAAGGAATGCCAGCGCGGTCAACAACGCCAGCCGGTAGGTGGGTTTTATCGCATCTACCCGGAAGACACGCTCCAGTGAAGCTAGAATAAATGCCCCAGCCACCAGTCCCGTGATATAGGGGTATAAAACGATCAGCACGCTCCAGTAGAGCGTGATCTCGTTCGGATACATGTAGCCTTCCACGCCAGTCGTCATACTTGTCAATCTCCTTCAATGCATCCCCGGGTTCAACAGGCGCTTATCGTACCGAGCCATCCAAATCGTTGTAGAAAACCTTCGCGCCCGTCGCCATCTGCGGCTTTAATATCTGCACGTTGTGGGTCCTCAGAAATTCGTGGATCGGATCCTTTGGATTTTTCAAATCAGCCAATTGCCGAGCCCCGGTTGGGCACGCTTCACAGCACGCGGTCGTGAGCCCCTTCGTGATCCGGTGGTAGCAAAGGGTGCATTTGTCCGCAACTTTTTTCTGGGGATGAATGTAGCGGCAGCCGTAGGGGCAGGCCTGCACACAGTAGGCGCAACCCAGGCAATAGGTCTGGTCAATCAGCACGACCCCATCCGGACTGATGAACGTTGCCCCTACGGGACAGACCTGGGTGCATGGCGAATCCGCACAGTGGTTGCAGAGTTTGGGGACGAAAAAATACTTCCCATTGTCGTCCTCTGTGACAGAGGGAAATCCCTCCTTGCCGCCGTCGGGCGAGATCACTTCAGGGTTCTCAAGGTGCCAGTCCGTCACATGGTAGCGTTCTACCCAGGTGCGGAAGAACCCGTCTGGTACATCATTTTCAGCTTGGCAGGCCCGGACACAGTTGCCGCAGCCGATGCATTTGGAAATGTCGATCAGCATGCTCCACCAATGGTCGGTCATTTTATAGTTGGGGGAGGATTCCGGTGTGCCAGCCAGCACAGATTCCCATGCGACGGCCGCCGCAGGCAGCAAAATCAGCATTTGACGCCGGCTAATGTTCATTTCGCACCTCCTGCACTGATGGCTGGACTGTGCGGCTTGTGGCAGGTCTCACAGGGGAGACCGTTGGAGTGTTCTGCGGCCGCGACCTGCGGGAAACCCTTTGGCCTGGCAGCGCTTGCCGCATGACAGCGGACACATAACACCGCAGTGTCCAGCTTGGCGGGTTGGATGGAAGGGTCATCGGCATGCTTTGCCAGTGGACCATGGCAAGCTTCGCAACTGACCTGAGCGTGCATGCCAGTCTTCTTCATTTCCTGGACGTCGGCGTGGCAAGTCTCGCAAGTCTGGTGGCCGGCGAAGTGGATCGGATGGGCGGCAATCTCTGTGATGGCAGCTCCGCGGTAATGTCCATATTGTCCGAAACTATGCGGGACAAAAAAAGCGCGTATGCCCAGAAACGTCAATGTGCCGACTGCATAGAGCGCGACCAATCGAAAAAGATGTCCTGAATCTTTAAAGACGCTCATGAAACCATATCCCTTCTAGCGACTGCACAGGGTTTTTCGCAATGAATCATGAAAATTCAACTATCCATAAATCGACGCGAGTTTGTATGTGCGCCACATCACCCGGCTTCAAATTCGCGCCGCTTTTCGCTGGAATCCATCCTTGTAGCGACAGCCCGCTGCAATCCGTCGCTGCATGCAGAGAGTTTCGTAACCGATCCGTGCCACACAAGTGGTACAATGAAAACCGCAGCCCGGTGGAAAGGGCTGATGAGTTCAAATCATCCTCCCCTCCGTGTCCAGTAAAGTTGCGGCGCAATGTCGCAGCCGGAATGACAGCCCAGGACCGTCTGTCACAAGTTTCTCCCTCCTTTCAGTGCCTCTGAAGCGCAATAGAGAGTGTGAAGTCGTCCGCTCTTCGCTCATTCACGCGACAGAACCCAAATAACAAGGAGAAAAAATGCAAACAGTAACTCTTATTTTTATGCCCATTTGCGAAGAGCATAAAACGACGGCAAGTTCACCAACGTCGTATGTGGTTGTTTTGCCTCACGGCCTACAATTACCGCGTAGATATCAAACAATCGACGATCTTTGTGCGCACATAACTGAACAGCTACGCCCAGGCGAATCTTTCGATTTGGAAGGATTACGCACTGCATTATCGAGACGAGAAAAATACGCCGTATCGGTAGATATCGAACTTGCAGGCAGAGTTGCTTCCTTGAAGCGCCCAGCTTGACCAGAAATGCGCCCTGCTGACCCTTAGTAGTGATCCGGCAATTGAATAGTGTTGTCTCCCGCCCAATGATTAGTATTTAATTGCCGGATCAATAATGGGGCGCATGTCCGTATTCACCTCAGAGCGGGGTCACCTGATACAAGAGGAGTGGGGGAAAGACGATGGCGTTAGGAAAGCTGAAGAGAATCGACGTTCGCGAAGTATGGAAACATGAGGCCAACGACTTCACAAAATGGCTTTCCCAGGAGGAAAGCCTTCGACTACTCGGTAACGAAATCGGTTACGACATTGTTCTGATAAAGACTGAAGCGGCATGCGGGGACTTCAACGTCGACATACTCGCGGAGGATGAGGGCACAGAAAAGAAGATCATCATCGAGAACCAGCTGGAAATCACGAATCATGACCATCTTGGCAAGCTGATCACCTATGCATCTGGCCACGTCGCAAGCATCGCTGTCTGGGTGGTGAGCAACGTGCGCGAGGAGCATCGGAAGGCAATCGATTGGTTGAACGAGCACACGGACGACGATGTCGAGTTCTACTTGGCCCAAATAGAGCTGCTCCAGATCGACGAATCACCGTGCGCTCCACATTTCGAGATCATCTGCAAACCAAACGAT
>JAJZCA010000415.1 GCA_021798735.1 Acidobacteriota bacterium
TTCCAACATGGTGGTGTACAACTCAAAGCCAACTGCCTCAATGTGGCCGCTTTGTTCGCCGCCCAGCATGTTGCCAGCGCCGCGCAATTCCAGATCTAGCGCCGCGATTTTGAAGCCTGCGCCAAGGTCGGAAAACTCCTTCAACGCAGACAGCCTGCGCCGCGCAATGTCAGTCAACTCACGGTCCGGCGGAATCAGCAAATACGAATAGGCGCGGCGATTCGATCGGCCCACGCGCCCGCGCAACTGGTACAACTCCGACAATCCATGGCGATCGGCGCGGTTGATCAGGATGGTATTCGCGAGAGGAATGTCGAGTCCATTTTCAATGATGGTCGTCGCCACCAGCACATCGTATTCGTGATGCATGAAAGCGAGCATCACCCGCTCCAGTTCCGCTTCTCCCATCTGGCCGTGGCCCACGCCAATGCGCGCCTGCGGCGCCAGTTCCTGCAGCCGCGCGGCAATTTCGTAAATATTTTCGACACGATTATGGACAAAATAAATCTGTCCTCCGCGTTCCAGTTCCACTTCAATCGCGGAGCGAATCAGCTTCTCGTCGTACTTCGCCACCACGGTTTGGATCGCCATGCGGTCCTTCGGCGGCGTCTCAATCACGCTCATATCGCGCAGTCCCACCAGCGACATGTGCAGCGTGCGCGGAATCGGTGTGGCCGACATGGCCAGCACATCGATCTCGCGTCGCATCTGCTTCAACCGCTCCTTATGGCGAACGCCAAAGCGCTGTTCTTCATCCACCACCAGCAGTCCCAGGTCCTGAAACTTCAGGTCTTTCGACAGCAGCCGATGTGTGCCGATCAGGATATCAACCTTGCCCTGCTCCACTTTCTCCAGAATTGTCTTCTGCTCCTTCGGCGAGCGAAAGCGCGAGATCATTTCAATATGCACCGGGAACGCAGCGAAACGCCGCTTGAAGGTCTCGAAATGCTGGAAGCAAAGCACCGTGGTCGGCGTCAACACGGCGACCTGCTTGCTGTCCTGCACCGCCTTGAAGGCCGCGCGCATTGCCACTTCAGTTTTGCCGTAGCCAACATCGCCGACCAGCAGACGGTCCATCGGCATCGTCGATTCCATGTCGCGTTTGATGTCGGCAATCGAGGTGATCTGATCGTCCGTCTCGTTAAAGTCGAACGCATCTTCAAACTCGCGCTGAAATTGGTTGTCAGCGGAAAAGGCATTGCCTTGCGCGGCCTTGCGCACGGCATACAACTTCAGCAGCTCGTCCGCCATGTCCGCCATGGCTTTTTTCACCCGCGCCTTGGTGCGCGTCCATTGCGCGCTGCCCAGGCGATGCAGCACAGGAGCCGGTCCGGTGTCGGTCGAGCGGTATTTCTGGATCAGATCCAGGCGCGTCAGCGGAACATACAGACGCGCGGCTTCGGCAAATTCAAGGATCATGAATTCGACATGCATGCCATCCTGCGAAATTTCCTTCAAGCCAAGATAACGAGCGATGCCATGGTCGACATGCACGACGTAATCGCCGATCGTCAGGTCGCGAAAATCGGAGATAAATGCGGCCGTGTTCGATTTCGATTTGCGCACCACCGGCCGCGCCGTCACGTCGGCCTCATCGGAAAAATCGTTCGCGCCAAAGACAACCAGGCGCGCTTCTTCCAGCACCGCGCCGTTTGAAATCTCCGTCCGCACAATGACGGGAGCGCGCATGTCGCCGCGCAAATAGCTGGTCTCGTCGTACATGGTCTCGCTGCCGGTATGCGCGCTTCGACTGCCGATGCGATACGAAATTCCATACTCCTGCAGAATGCCGGCCAGCCGCTCCACTTCGCCCTGGTTTGCGGCAGCCAGCACGGTGCGCGTTTCCTGCGCCGCCAAAGCCTGCAATTGCTCTACCAGCGCGGGAATCGATCCGTGCAGTCGCAATGTGGGCCGCGTTGGGATTTCGATCTCGCCGAGCGAAGTCGTATCGGTATCGAGCACATCGACGGTCCCCAGTTGGTCGAGATCGAGCCCCGGCGTTCCGGCAACGCGCGTCTGCCATTCCCATGGCGTCAAATACAAGTCTGCGGGAGGAAACAGGGTGTCGATGCCGCTGCGTTCATGGCGCTGCTCCACCTTGTTCCACCAGCGCTCCAGCTGGTTTTGCACCATTCCCGGCTCTTCCACGAAAATGCGGCATTTGGGAATCAGATCGAACACTGTTTGGTGCTGTCCCGATGCTGCGACGGCAAAAAATTCCCACCCCGGAAATACATTGGTTCCTTCCGCTTCCATCGCTTCCTGCAGCGACTCGCTCTCCCCTTCCAGCCGCTGCCCGCTCAGCCGCGTATGCACGCGCGTCAGCAACGCATTCGTCATGGGCGTTTCCGTCAATGGCAGCAGGACCGCTTCATCCACCGGGGCCGACGAGCGCTGCGTTTCCGGGTCGAACTTTCGCATCGACTCAATTTCGTCGCCCAGAAATTCAATGCGGAGCGGGCCGTCCATCTCCGGCGGATAAATGTCGAAGATGCCTCCGCGCAGCGCATAGTGCCCGCGCATCTCCACCATGTCGACAGGCTGGTAGCCAACGCTGGCCAGGTGGGCGACCAGGGTCTCAGGATCGGCCTCTTCTCCGCGACGCAGCGTACAAGCCAGATTGGCGTAATGCTCGGCTGC
>JAJZCA010000051.1 GCA_021798735.1 Acidobacteriota bacterium
TTTCGCAGCGGGAGCGGCGGCCATCTGTTCGGCATATTTCGCCATCACGTCTACTTCAATGTTGACAGGGCTGCCGGGCGTTAGCGTATGCAGGTTTGTCACGGTGTATGTGTGCGGAATGATCGCGATGGTGACGACGGCACCGGCAATGCGAGCGACGGTGAGGCTGATGCCTTCAATCGCAATCGAGCCTTTCTCCACCACGTAACGCGCGCATTCTTCCGGGATGGTCAGGCGCAGCCACCAATCGGTTGCCGAGCTTTGCGCGCCCGCCACCAGCGGCTGCAACGACTGGACCGTGCCGACGCCATCGACATGGCCCTGCACGATATGGCCGCCCAGCGGAGTGCCCGCGGCGGTGGGCAATTCTAAATTCACGATCGAGCCGGAATGAAGGCGGGACAGGGAAGTGCGGGCCATGGTTTCGGCGGCCAGGTCGGCGACGAAGAGACTGCTTTCAGGGTTGATGTCGACCGCCGTGAGGCAGACGCCGCTGACGGCCACGCTGTCGCCGGGATGCAGCCGCTGCACGAGGGATGCAGGGCCGGCAACCGTGAGACGCATGACTCCCTGCCACTCTTCCAGGGAACGAATTGTGCCGGTGGTTTCAATTAAGCCGGTAAACATTGCTGGTCCTCAGCGGCTAAAGCCGCGCTCATTTTGCGGTACACACGGTACGACTAGACCGGATTCACGGTTCGTGCATTCAACGGGCTATAGAGTCATTCTGAACGGAGGTCGCCGCTGCGACCGAGTGAAGAATCCAGACGAGATAGGCTGAGTAAACGCTGCCGTCACCCTCTGGATTCTTCGCTTCGCTCAGAATGACTCGCTCCCACAATCAACTACGCCAACTGTGAATCCGCTATAAAGTCGTGCCCCGATACAAAATATGTCCCGGCTGGAAATGTCATCGTTTCTTCGCAGCCTCTAATCTCGCACTTCTCAGTATGGACCCTGCGCGAAGTCTCTCTATGCGCTTTCCCACGGATTGTGGAGATAGCCTTCGACGGCGAAATCCTCGCCCAGTTCGTGGAGATGGTAACTCCCCAGCCGGGTTGCGAAGTAGGTATTGGGCCCGAGGGAACGAACTACAGGAACCGCCGCGTCTCCGTAGATAGCTGGCGCATAGAACAGAAACAGCTTGTCCACAATCTGCGCTGCCAGCGCGGAGGCGTTGATCTGTGAGCCGCCCTCTAGCATGACGCTTACCATTTCCATTTCCGCCAGCCGTTCCATCACGGCACGCATCGGAACCCGGCCAGTGATCGCTTCGGGCTCAAGCCTCTCCACGCGGACGCCCCGTTCCTCCAACGCTTTGGCGTGCTGGGCGGCGGGGTGCGTGTGGAACACGAGGACATCCTGGCTGGCGGTGCGTACCAGTTGTGAATCGACCGACAGCCGCAGTGAGGAATCCAGCACCACGCGCAGAAAGGGCTGTCTCCGTTGCCTTCCGCTGCGGTCCGTCAATAGCGGATCGTCGCTGAGAATAGTGCCAATCCCGGTCAGGATCGCATCCGCGGCATGGCGCAACTCCTGCACCTTTTCTCGGGAGCGGTCGCCGGTAATCCAGTGCGTTGAACCGGAAGGAATGTGGTCTTTGCTGGGCGGCGGCGCTATGCGCCCATCCAGCGTCATCCCAGCCTTCATGGTGACGAATGGGCGATGTGTCCGGATGAACTTCGCAAAGGCCTCGTTGAGACGGCGTGCTGCCGCTTCCTTGACGCCGATCGTCAGCGAAACTCCGGCTGCCTGGAGCCGATCGAGACCGCGTCCGCTGACCTGTGGATTCGGATCTCGCGCGGCGGTGACAACTCGCGCCACGCCGGCCTTAATGAGCGCATCCGCGCAGGGCGGAGTGCGGCCATGATGACTGCAAGGCTCCAGCGTTACGTAAGCCGTCGCGCCGCGCGCTTCTGCCCCGGCCTGCTTCAATGCCACGATCTCGGCGTGGTCTTTGTCGGCATAGGCATGAAAGCCTTCGCCGATGACAGTGCCATTTTTGACCAGAACACACCCGGTGACAGGATTTGGGGAAGCCAGTCCGATCGATGCCTCGGCCAGCGCCAGCGCACGTTCCATCCAAAGTTCATCCGCATTCGATTCCGTTGGTGCCATGTTCCTCGCGACCTTTAAAGGTTGGCTTGCTGGAGCTTACTGTACGCCGTTTGCCAGTCAGGCGCCCTCATCCTTCCAACAATGAATCCACGAATGCATTGCTGTCGAAGGGGATCAAATCTCCCATTTGTTCGCCGATCCCGACAAAGCGCACGGGCAACTGCAATTCCCGGGCAATGGCAATGACGATTCCGCCCTTGGCGGTACCGTCCAGCTTGGTGAGCACAATGCCGGAAACAGCGGCAGCCTCGGTAAAAAGGCGCGCCTGTTGCAGTCCATTTTGTCCGGTTGTTGCATCCATCACCAGCAATGTTTCGTGAGGAGCGCCGGCGGAAAAACGCTGCGCGGTCCGGCGAATTTTGTCCAGCTCCGCCATCAGGTTGTTTTTCGTGTGCAGCCGGCCGGCAGTATCGACGATCAGCACATCGATGTCGCGTGTCTGCCCGGCCTGTAGCGCATCGTAAAGCGCCGCGGAAGGGTCGCCGCCCTGGCGGGTGCGGATCATCTCCACGCCTGCGCGCCGGCTCCATACCTCCAGTTGCTCAATTGCAGCGGCGCGAAATGTGTCGGCCGCGCACAGCAAGACGGACTTTTCCTGTGCGCGGAAATACGCCGCCAATTTCCCGGTGGTGGTCGTTTTGCCCGTCCCGTTGACCCCGACCATCAAAATTACCTGCGGCTTTGCGGTGGTGGTTCGTTGCTGCGATGGAACGGAGTCCAAAATACGCAGTATTTCCTCCTTCAGCAAATGCCGTAACTCGGACCCGTCGCGAATCTGCTGACGAGAGGCTCGCTGGCGAAGCTGACCGATGATTTCCTGGGAAGTAGCCACGCCGATGTCGGAAGCAATCAAGGTGGCTTCCAACTCCTCCAGCGCGGTTTCATCCACGGGACGCGCCAGGGACAGCAGGTCGTCCATCCGCTCCTGCAGGCCGGTGCGGGTGCGCGCGACCGCCTGCTTCATACGATCCATCAAGCCGGGTGTTGGTTCTGGGGTGTTGAACAGTGACAGCAACATGAGGTGTTCGAAAGGCTACACCTTCAGTGTATCAACCCTTCCAGATGCGACCAGCGAAGGGGACTGAAGTACCTCATCGGGCAAAACACGGGCGGGAATGCGGGAAGGTTCCTTGACCAGTGGCGACCTTGTCTCCGGCTCCTCGACGTGCCTTTTGGGAAGGATGACGAGTCCGGCGGAATAGGCACGGCAAAAGGCTTCGACGGCATGCTCGTCGAATTTTTTTCCGGCCATGGTGCGGATAATGCGGATTACATAGGCTCCATCCATCGCGTCCTGGTAGGTTCGGTTGTGAGTCATCGCGTCAAAGGTGTCTGCCACGGCGATGACGCGGGCCATCAAGGGAATCTGATCGCCTTTCAGGCCGTACGGATAGCCCGAGCCATCCATCGACTCATGGTGCAGTTCCACGCCCGCCAGCAGGTCGGCAAATTCTGGCACGGGGCGAAGCATCTCCGCACCACGGGTGGTGTGCGTCTTCAGGATGGCAAACTCGTCTGGGGTCAAGATGCCGGGTTTGGTTAGAATTTGTTGATCCATGCCGATCTTGCCAATATCGTGCAGCAGGGCAGAGAGCCGGATTCGCATGCTTTCTTCCGGCGACAGGCCTAGCCCGGTACAGATCAGCGTTGCATATTCAGCCACGCGCCCAGAGTGTCCGCGTGCGTAAAAACTCTTGGCGCTCATGGAAGCCGACATCGCCTCGACCAGCCGAACAAAGATGGCATGATGGTCGCGTGACAACAGGATCCACTTTGCCAGGGAAGTATCTGGGCTTTCATCCATTCCGCTTAGTTCTTGGGCAAGCTCCTCGATTTCCGGCAGCCCTGCCTGGCCCGAGTGCAGAACGAATTCTCCCCGCTTGATGGCTTGCAGCGTCTCCAAAAACTGGCGCATGTCCCGTGAGAATTCCCAAGTAACCGTCCAGCACCTCACGGACATGCCCAGGGCCAGCCCAGCCAGCAGCAATTTGATGATCCTGTCGCTCCACGCGTACGAGTGGAACGCATTCACGGCCAGCATGATCGACATGGTGCCCGCTGCTGCGGGAAGCAGCAGGGTTAGATAAATTACCCACAGCCGAGGATTCCGTTTAACTTGGCAGAGGTTTCCGCGATGTAAGGTCGGGGTCATATCTGTAGGTAACCATCCTACCTTCTGAAGATATTACCTTGGGATGCGCCAAATGTGGAAAAAGAGGGAGGAAACTTTGGGAGGGGGTATCCTCAGCGTTCTCTCTCTGTCGTTTTCCGTCAGTGGCGCATCAACGAAAGATATATCCAGGGCGAAAAAACGGAGATAGGTTCCTTTACTTCAGCGCGATGACTCATCCCGGCCAGGTCGAGACATTAGATCCCGCATCGCTTCCTTGGCGGAGATTTGTTCGTGTAGGACTTGGGCCACCTTTTCCGTAATAGGCATTTCGACACCCACCCTGCGGGCGACGCCCAGCGCGGCGTCTGTCGTACGAACGCCTTCCGCCACTCGTCCATGCATGTCGGCGAGGATTTCTTTTAGGCAGCGGCCACGGCCCAACTCCAAGCCGACGTGTCGATTTCTGGATAAGGCCCCGGTGCAAGTGAGCACCAGATCTCCCAGTCCCGACAGTCCCGCAAGTGTCTCCCGTCGACCGCCGCAGGCGACGGCCAGCCGGGTGATTTCAGCGATCCCGCGAGTGATCAGTGCGGCCAAGGTGTTATGACCTAGCCCCAACCCATAGGTTGCACCGGCGGCGATGGCGATCACATTCTTCAACGCCCCGCCAAGCTCAACTCCTATGACATCGTCGTTGGTATACAGGCGCAACGAAGGGCTGGAAAATTCTTCCTGCACGCGGGTGGCGACGGCCGAATCGCAGGAGGCGATCGTAATCGCCGTCGGACTGCCCGCACCGACTTCTTGCGCGAAAGAAGGTCCACTGAGAACGCCGCATGGCAGCGCCAGATCATATTTGCCAAGAACTTCACCCATGACCTGGGTCATGCGCAGGTAGGTTCCATCTTCGATGCCCTTGGTTGCGTTGACGATGATCTGCTTGCTGTTGAGAAGCGGGGCCATGGCGCAGCAGATACTGCGCAGATGCTCTGAGGGGACCGCCAGGACCAGAATCTCAGCTTGATCGACGGCTTCTTGCAGATCGGTGGTTACGGAGACGCAATCGGGGATGAAAAGTCCGGGAAGATAGATACTGTTTTCGCGCGTTTTCCGGATTGCGTCCGCAACCACTCCTGTGTGCGACCACAGGATGATAGTATGGCCACCCCGCTTCGCCAGTACCAGCGACAGTGCGGTTCCCCACGATCCTGTGCCGATAACGGCAATCCGGCTCATGCAGCGGTGCTTTCTTTGCTGCCGAATCGATATTCGGTTCCATGCAGCAATCGGTCGATGTTCTTACGATGTTTGATGAGGATCACCGCCGGGACAAGGACTGTACTAGCAATAAAAATGGCACCGGTGCCATAATTGATGCCCCAAAAGTGCTCTCCCAGCCATACCCATACAGGAAAGGACGCCGCAGCCAACATGGAAGCCAGGGATACGTAGCGCGTCAGCATCGTCAGGACGATGAACACAATTGCCGAGCAGACGGCCGGCAGAGTCGCAAGCGCCAAAAATACCCCCAGCGCCGTGGCCACTCCCTTACCGCCCTTGCCACGAAGCCAGACGGTGAAAACATGCCCAATGACGGCGAATACCGCGGCGATGGAGCCGGCCACAACCGATTGATGGCCGGTGGAAAGATGTCGAGCTATTTCGACCGCCAGAAATCCTTTGCCGATGTCGAGCACCAAGGTAAGAGCACCCAGCCATCGAGAGCCGGTGCGCAGCACATTAGTCGCCCCGATGTTGCCGCTGCCGGTCTCGCGGATGTCTTCCTTCCGGAAAAGCCGAACCAGCAAATAGCCGAACGGGATCGATCCCAATAAGTACGCAATCGCTGCTGCAATGCAATCCACTGTCATGAGAGTACTGTTCGAGTGTAGCAGCGGGGGGCTTGATTTGAGATGAACTTCCGAAGGGGATTACATGAACTTGCGGCGTATCATGTCGAGCGCCTGTTGGCTGGCGAACCAGCGCACGCGGTCGCGATCTCCGCGGAAATTCCGTTCGCATACATTGATTTCTTTTCCATCGTCGAGCGCGATGTAGACCAGGCCGACGGGTTTTTCCTCCGTGCCTCCGGTGGGACCCGCAATGCCGGTAATGCCGATGCCAATTGTGGACTGTACGCGGCGTCGAATTCCGTGCGCCAAGGCAGCGGCAACTTCGCGGCTGACTGCGCCTTTTTCTTCGAGCATATCTTCCGGAACATCGGCGAACTCGACCTTCAGCGCGTCGGTATAAACGACTGCTCCGCCTACAAAGGAGCGCGAGCTGCCGCCGATGCTGGTGAGGCGCTGGGCCAGCAGACCGCCAGTGCAGCTTTCCGCGACGGCGACCGTAGCTCCGCGAATCTCCAGGTAATAGAGAACAATTTCTTCCAGGGACTCACCGTGGGAAGAAAAGATGGCGTCCTCCATCTCTTCTTCGATACGGCTTGCCAGTTCATTCACGCGGGTCTGCGCTACTTCAAGAATTGCCTTCGCGCATTGCAGGTGCAACTGGATTTCTCCGGCGTGCGCCAGAATCGTCGTCTCCACATCGTTAAAGCGCGTATAGATGGGAGCGAGTCGCGCATCCACTTCGGATTCCGGCAGCATGGCGATCTTCAAAACGCGTCGTGCGATGTGCCGGGGCGGCAGCGCTTCTCTTAGCCGCGGCAGGCATTCGGCGGTAAACATTGCCTTCAATTCAAAAGGCGGTCCAGGCAGCAGGAGTAGCAGCTTGCGATGTTCTCCGACGACGGTGTCGATCCACTGTCCGGGCGCGGTCCCGTTGGCGTTCGGCAAAATCTCCGCGCCATCGATCAAGTCCGCCTGCTTGGAGTTATTGGCGGGCATGCTGATGCGGCGTTCCGCAAAACGCTTGTAGAGTGCGGCCAGCAGGTCGCCGTTGCGGCGTACCCGCACGCCCAGGGCCTCTGCCACAGCTTCGCGGGTCAGGTCGTCTTCCGTGGGTCCAAGGCCGCCCATCACGCAGACGATATCGGCGCGACCCAGGGCGAGAGCGACGGCTTGCGCCAATTGCGGTTTGCGATCTCCGACAATGGTTTTGAAAACAACGCTGACGCCGAGCGAATTCAATTGTTCTGTGACGAATAGCGAGTTCGTATCCTGACGGAAAGGGGTCAGAAGCTCCGAGCCGACGGCGATGATTTCTGCGAGCATGGTGTGAATGAGAAGTGAATTCAGTGCCGAACCTGTAGACAGCAATCAACAAATGAACCCTACAACAAAAACAAAGTCTGCCACTGGGCGCTTCGCGCTGGCTGCGAAATCATTATGAAAACATCGAGCGCGCGAGATGGCTGATTTGCCGAGCTGCCAGCAGTGAAGCCGCTCCTTCGTGCTTCTTATCGCCCAGTACTTAGCGCAACAGTCTTCCAACGATATCCAAACCCACATGATATACGGTATCGCGCGTGGCCACGGTTGCATCGCCTTCCGGCAGAAAGGCCAGGCCGACGATTCCGGAGCCGGAAATCACCAGGGAGGCTTCCCGATTTGGCGTGATTTTTACCACTCCGCGGCGGCCGTGCAGGGAAGCTGCCACATAGAGGTTGCCCTCCACATCCAACGCCATGCCCTGCGGACGGCCCAAGCCGGTGTAGAAGCTGGAAATTTCTCCGTTGGGCTCAATGGCGTGGATGGATTCGTTGGCGGAGGTTGTGGGTCCGCTGACCAGCAGGGTTCCACCGTCGTTGAAAGCCAGATGATAGGCGGAGACGCTAGGCTCCAACGTGGCGAAGACGAAGACCTGACGGGTTGGGGAAATCTTGAAGATGGTCCCGCTGCGATCGCCGACATAGAGAAATCCATCCCGGTCGAAGGCCAGCCCGGTCGCCACGCCCATCCCTTCCGCAAATACGGATTTTGCGCCGCTGGGAGTGACCCGGTAGACCGTTCCTTCATGGCGCGACGAGACATAGAGATTTCCGTCGGCATCGAGCGCGAGGGCGGTGGCATTCAGAATGCCCGTGGCAAAAGGGCGGACCTGGTATTCGGCATCAATCTGAAAGACGGACACTGGAGTTTGCTGGCCGCGCTGGCCGGAGAATGCCACGTAGATATTGCTTTCCAGGTCGGCCACTGGATTGGCAACGGGATCCATGTCTTCCGCAATCGCAACGCCAACAGACAATGGCATGGCGTTACTGGTTTGACCGTCGACGCGTAGCTGGACATTGCCGGAAATGGCGCCGTCTGGAACATGCAACAGAACTTTGGAGCCATGGCTCATTCGGACCGGAGACGGTTGCTCTCCGATCATGGCCGTCGGCTGGCGATACGCAGCCGTCGTCAGTCTATGGCCATGCACTTCCACTTCGCCGCCGGGCAATGCCGCCAGCGGAGTGATCGATGTGATCTGCGGTGCAGTTTCAGCCGAGTGGATTCCAAATTTCATTTTCATCGCGCTCCTGCGCGGTACAGCAAGACCAGGAAGGCAGCGGCCTTTCAACCCGTTCAAGTTGCAACATCCAACAGGCGCCATCGTGAACCAAGCGTCACAGCCATACTATTCCTGGTCCCGCCGCTAGAGCGGATGGATGGTTTGTGTAGCCAGATTCCAAATGGAGTCATTCTGAATGGAGGTCGCCGCGGCGACCGGAGTGAAGAATCCAGACAATATGCGCCTGATACGTGCCGCCATTACCCTCTGGATTCTTCGCTTCGCTCAGAATGACTCATTCCCCAAAATGATTGCACAAACTGTAAACCAGCTCTAGAACCGCCAGCCGGTTGAAAAAAGTCTGGCTAGCCACAGGATTGCCATGGCATAGATCCCCGCAGCTATGTCATCCATCATGATGCCGAATCCGCTGTGCATCCTGTCAAACTGTCGGGCCGGAGACGGTTTTAGGATATCGAAAACGCGAAACAGCAGAAATGCCAGCAGCCACTCCCACGGGCGAGTGCTGGCCGCGATCAGCGCGACCCATTGGCCTGCAACTTCATCCAGGACCACGAAGCTGGGATCTTCAGTCGCCGCCTCTCGGGCGACAATGTTGGAGGCTGGAATGCCGACGAGGAGTACGAGCAGAGCTGCGACGGCGGTACCGAACGCCAGGTACGTGGGCGAAGGATGAAGCCAGTGCGCCGCCGCCAACCACAATAGCAGACCCGCCACGGAGCCCCACGTACCCGGCGCTGGACGCAGGAATCCAGCGCCAAAAAACGTCGCCAGCGCCCAGGCCCAGGCTGTCCTCTTTTTTGTCATTTACTCATCATCGCCGGAGCCGCGCACGCTGCGGTGCATCTCATCCAGTCCTTCCAGCACTTCTGGGTCGAGGATGGGAGAAGAGATGCGATAGGCGCCGCTGGCCCACTTGCCCAGGTCGATCAAACGGCAGCGGTCGCTGCAAAACGGAAAATCTTCGTCGTCCCGCAGCACCAGCGTGTGGCATGTCGGACACCTGAGAGCCGATATTGTTTTGTTTTTCTCTTTCGCCATACAGGCCTCACAATGTAACCGTAGTAGTTACATATTGATGGTTCGTCATTCTGAGCGCAGGGAAGAATCCAGGAATATTTGCAGCGCCGCCAGTGCCTTCTGGATTCTTCGCTGCGCTCAGAATGACTCGTATTTTATCCATCTCTACGCGCGATGAAGTTCTTATGCCACCACACGAGCGACCAGGTCGTAATCGTGGGCATCGGTTATTTCACAGTGATAGAACTTTCCTGCTTGCACAGCAGGGCAGGGCCCAAAGTCGTTGATCAGGATTTTCCCGTCGATCTCGGGAGCATGCATCGCGCTACGACCCTGCCACAGCAACGGCGTTTCTTCGCTTTCGCCTTCCATCAGCACGTCGAAACTGCGGCCTACCTGGGCTGCGCGCGCCTTGCGGCTGATCTTCAATTGGTTCCGCATCAGCTTGCGCTGCCGCGCTCCGATGGTACGCTTGGGAACTTTTCCGTCGAGCGCATACGCAGCGGAACCTTCCTCATCGGAATACTCGAACACGCCCAGCCAGTCGAAGCGCGCTTCCGCAACAAAATTCATCAGCAGATCAAAGTCAGCGTCCGTTTCGCCGGGAAAGCCGGTGATAAAAGACGTCCGCAGCGTAATCTCCGGCATGGTCGCGCGAACACGCTCGATCATTTTCAAAAAGATGTCCGCGCCGCCGCCGCGCTTCATGCGCTTCAGCACATTGGGCGCTGCGTGCTGCAGCGGCACATCGAGATATTCACAAATATTTTCGTGCCGGGCCATGGTGTCGAGCAGCGCCGGAGTCACCTTGTTGGGATAAGCATACAGAAAGCGCAGCCAGCGCAGACCTTCAACGCGGGCCAGGCGATCCAGCAACTGCGCCAGACCGTCTTTCATGCCGAAGTCCTCGCCATAGCAGGTGGTGTCCTGGCCGATCAGCGTGACTTCCTGCACGCCTTCGGTGACCAGTCGCTCCACTTCCGCCACCACGGATTCAAACCGGCGTGAGCGAAATTTGCCGCGAATCTGCGGAATGATGCAGAAGCCGCAGGGATGGTCGCAGCCTTCTGCAATTTTGACGTAGGCGGAACTGCGCGCGGTGGTGCGAAGCCGAGGGGTGTGCTCGTTGTAGAGGTAATTCGGCAGGCTGGCAATGGCGCCGTCCCAGCTTTCGCGAGAGAAGCGGCCTTGCGCTTCGCGGTGGTCGCCTTCGGCACGATGCGAAATGCTCGCCTCCGCAATCGTTAGAATGCGAAAGGGTGAATCTGTAGCTATCGAGTTAGAAGCTGCCGCAGGGGAAGCCAGACCCGCTGCGGCAAGGATCTGTTCCAACTCACCAGTGCCGACCACGGCATCGACCTCTGGAATGTTTTTCTGGATTTCATCCCGATATCGCTCGACCATGCAGCCCGCAACAACCAAGCGCCGGGCCTTCCCGCCCGTCTTGTGCTGCGCCATCTCTAGGATGGTGTCGACGGATTCCTGCTTCGCCTTATCGATAAAGGAGCAGGTATTCACCACCAGGACGTCGGCGGTTTCGGCGTCGGAGGTGATGGTGGCTCCGGCTGCGGCCAACATTCCCATCATCACTTCGCTGTCGACCAGATTTTTGGGGCAGCCCAGGCTGACGAAGCCGATCCTGGGACGCAAGACCTGTGGCCCCGGATCGGTTGGAGCTGCGTTGATTTCAAGACTGTTCACACCTTCCATTCTACCAAGGCAGTCGAACATCCCCACTCAAGCCAAAACAAGGCTTGAATGGGCCACCGTCGGGTGTGTGCGCGGTGATATCATCAACCTGTGCCGGGTCCTACGCGACGCAATCCCGCCAACCCCGCCAGGTCCGGAAGGAAGCAACGGCAACGGGCCCATGCGTGTGCAGTGGGTCACCCGGCGCTAGAAGTTGAGCAATTCACGTTGCCTTATGCAGGCAGTTCCCGCGCATCTAGAGAAAAGTTTTCGAGGCCAGTCCATTGAAATTCGATCTTCGCCCTCGGTTGTTGCACCGGGCAAAAATTAGCGCGCTTGGCACGTACGTTCCACCGCGCCTGTTGACCAATGCCGACCTGGAAAAGATGGTCGATACAAACGACCAGTGGATCGTGGAACGGACCGGCATCCGTGAGCGTCATATCGTCGATCCCGGCGTTGCGACCAGTGATTTAGCGGTGGAAGCGGCCCGCAAATGCCTTGCCGAGCGCGGCATCGAACCGAGCGAACTGGAAGCGATCATCGTGGCTACCGTCACTCCGGACACGATGTTTCCCGCAACGGCCTGCCTGGTGCAGCACAAGCTGGGAGCGCATAACGTCTGGGGCTTCGACGTATCCGCCGCGTGCTGCGCGTTTGTCTATGCCCTTCAGGTGGGAACAAAACTGATCGAGTCCGGCGCACATAAGAAGGTGCTTGTCATCGGCGCGGATGTCATGTCGTCGATCATCGATTACAAGGACCGTTCGACCTGCATCATATTTGGCGATGGCGCCGGAGCTGTCCTGCTGGAACCGGCGGAAGAGGGTGAAGTCGGCATGATCGACTACCTGCATGAAATCGATGGCTCCGGCGCGGCCTCGTTATATATGCCCGGAGGTGGCAGCCTGCATCCGCCCACCGCCGAAACCGTTGCGAAAAACATGCATGTTGTCCATCAGGACGGGCAGGCGGTGTACAAATTTGCTGTCCGCAAAATGTCGGAAGCGACGGAAGCCTTGCTGGCGCGCAACGGCATCCATGGCGGCGATCTGGACTGCTTTATTCCACATCAGGCGAACAAACGCATTATCGAATCGACTGCGGAGCGGTTGGGCATCGAGCGAGAGCGCGTGATTATCAATATCGATCGTTTCGGCAACACTACCGCCGGTACGATTCCCCTGGCCATGCAGACCGCTCGGGAAGAGAACAAGCTGCATAAGGGCGATGTGGTTCTGCTGGCTTCGGTTGGAGCCGGGTATACCGTCGGCACTTGTTTGCTGCGCTGGGAGTGCTGAGGAGCCGAGTTTCGTTCCCGGCTCAATCCCTGGATGTGGGTCCGCTGCTCCTGATCTACCAGACGGTATCGACCGCATGCGACTCTCGTATCGCCGCATCCGCCGTGATCAACTTCAACCCCTCGACAATCGCTGTTGCGCCGATCAATCGATCCATCGGATCTCGCGGATAGCTATCCGGCAACCTCGTCGCTTCTGCGCAGATGCGACTGGTGATGGGTTTGACAACGAACTGGGTCTCGATTTCGTCCAGAAACGACTCCGCGGAAGTTCGCAGATGGATCCGGCCCTTTGATGCCAATAGCGCTATCTCATATAGAGTGACTGCCGAGATAGCAAGGCCGCCGCGTTGAGCTCGCGCATTTCGAATTGCGGAGACCGCCGCTACGGATAATTTGTCGGATCGAGGCGCAAGCCAGATCACAACGTGCGTGTCCAGCAAAATCACTTCAGGGCATCCCAATCTTCCAGCGGAATGATGGGAGAAACAATATCGCCCAGAATTTCTATTTTGCCCTTGTAAAATCCGAAAATTGGATCGTCGGTTTCTTCCACCGGCGTGAGCATGGCGACCGGTTTGCCTCGCTTCGTAATCAACACAGGCTCGCGCTTGGCCTTGACTTCATCCATAATGGCCAGGCAATTTGTTTTAAATTTTCCTGCGGCCAAGGTCTTCATATCTCTCGTTCCTCACGTCCATGGTCATATTACCATAGTCGTAAGCGACTCCGCCGGGACCCCGCTTGCCGCCTGATTCCGCGCAGCGCGTGATTATCAATATCGATCGTTTCGGCAACACTACCGTCGGTACGATTCCATTGGCCATGCAGACTGCGCGGGAAGAGAACAAGCTGAACAATGGCGACCTGATCCTGCTGGCTTCGGTCGGCGCCGGGGGGCGGGCACGCGTCCCGGTCAAGCGTTGCGATCACGCTGGTTACTCCACACTTGGCACCCGGCGTGTGAATTATCGCGTTACTGCTTCAACGCGATGATCGACATGTTCATCACTCCATCGTATTCTGCGAAGATGACAGACGCGCCCTGTTGTGCCACTTGCAGCGTAAACACGCTTCCGTTCCCTGGGTTTCATAGGGGCAGAGCTTCACGCGGTTGTCTTCACCGTTCGCGGCGATGCGATGCGAATCATCAGCCTGCGAAGAGCGAACCGCAGAGAAAGGGCACGGTATGAGAAAAACTCCGAATCCTGAAGCGATCGACGCTGAAAATCCCGAATGGACAAAGGAGGATTTTGCGCGTGCTGTGCCCTTCTCGCAATTGCCGGAACCTTTGCAGACGAAGCTGCGCTCGCTCAAAAAACCGCGCGGGCCACAGAAAGCCGCCACGAAGGAAGTTGTTACCATCCGCCTTTCGCGAGATGTGGTGGAGCGGCTTCGCGCCAGTGGACCCGGATGGCAGACGCGAGTGGACACGGCTTTGCGGCAATGGATTGAGACGCAGCCCAAGCGCCGCCGGGCCTAGCAGCGGATTAGCCAACCATATTCACGCCAGGTCGTTTCCGGCTCGACGCGCCGACAGTACCTTTGCGGATTGCTACACTGATCGGTGACGCAGCGCCTTCGCATTTCCGCCATTCGCTTTCTGAACCCTGCCCCGCTGATGTGGGATTTTGAACATCCACCCGAGATGGAGAGGCTGGCGGAACGCTATCAGATCCACAGCGCCATGCCATCGCAATGTGCGGTCGAGCTGGCGAAGGGAACTGCGGACATCGGTCTGATCCCCATTGCGGCCTATGCGACTACACCGGGGCTCGCGATCCTTCGTGGCTGTACGGTAGCTTCGCTCGACCGCGTCCGCTCGATCATCCTTGTCGTCAAACATCCCGGCGGAATCGGAGCGGTACGTCGCGTTGCCGCAGACACGGATTCGCGCACGTCCAACGCGTACGCGCAAATCATTTTCCGCAAGTTCCATCATGTCGATCCGGAGCTTATTCCACATCAGCCAAGTCTGGATGCCATGCTGGAAGATTGCGATGCTGCCGTTCTCATTGGCGATCCAGCGCTGCATGCGCTCGAAGATCAGGGCCCACGGTTAGCGCGCACCGGCGAGCGTCTGGAATACCTGGATCTTGCCCATCTATGGAAGCAGCATACCGGCGTGCCGTGGGTTTCCGCAGTGTGGGCGGTACGACCGGAAGCGATGGAGGCGACGAAGTTGACCGCGCAGCAGGTGACGGAGGATTTTCTTGGTTCGCGCGATCATGGCATGGCGCACATCGACGACCTGGTTCGCGAATGGTCCCCGCGCATCGCGATCCCGCCGACAACCATTCGAGCCTATCTTTCCAGCAACATTCATTACGTGCTGGACGAAGAGTGTCTGGCCGGGATGGCGCTTTTCTTCCGCTATGCCGCGGAAACCAGGGTTTTGCCGCAAGCGCCGCCGCTGTGTTGGCTCGAGTAGAGTGGCTATACAGGCTGCGGAAAAACCCTTGTTTACCGCCGCGTTTTACATTTGCGGCGGAATTTTTCGCCTTTTAGGCCGTTTTCGCTGCGGATTTC
>JAJZCA010000052.1 GCA_021798735.1 Acidobacteriota bacterium
TGTCGTCAGCCCCGGCGTTCCGCTCGACACGCCGGAACTGGTGCAGGCACGAGGATTTGGAACGCCGGTCATCGGGGAGTTGGAACTGGCATCGCGCTTTCTGCGCGGCAAAATTCTTGCCATCACAGGATCGAATGGAAAGACAACCACGACCGCCCTCTGCGGAGAAATTTTTCGTGCCAGCGGCCAGCCCACCCAGGTGGGCGGCAACATTGGCCTGCCGGTCATTTCGCTGGTGTCGCAAAGTACGGACGAAGGCTGGAACGTGCTGGAAGTCTCCAGTTTCCAGTTGGAAACCATCGTCGAGTTTCATCCCAATATTGCCGTCATCCTGAACATCACTCCGGACCATCTCGATCGCCACGGCAGCATGGAAAACTACGTGGCCGCGAAAGAACGCATCTTTGCGAATCAGACGTCCAAAGACTTTTTGGTGTTGAATGCCGAAAGCACTGAGTCGCAACCCATGGCAGGCAAGACGAAAGCCGGCGTGTTCTGGTTCAGCACGCGGCGTCCGGTCCGCCAGGGAAGTTTCGTCGATCAGGACGCCATTGTCTGGCGCGCCAGTGAGCAGTCCGCAGCGGAGCCGATCCTGCCATTGAGCGAAATTCCGCTCAAAGGTGAGCACAACGTCGAAAATGTTCTGGCGGCGGTGTGCTCTGCCAAACTGGCCGGAATTTCGAATGACGCGGTCCGCAAATCTATCGCCGCTTTTCGCGCCGTCGAACATCGGCTTGAGTTTGTCGCTCGCCTCGGCGGAGTGGAATTTTACAACGACTCCAAGGCAACGAATGTCGATGCCACCATGAAGGCCATCGCCTCCTTTCCGGGTGGAATTCACCTGATCCTCGGCGGTAAGGATAAAAATTCCGACTACACGCTGCTGGCCCCGCTGTTGAAGGAGCGCGTACGCTGTGTGTATACGATTGGCGCGGCAGCGGAAAAGATCGAAAGCCAGATTGGCGGCATCGTGGAACTTGTTCGCTGCCAGACGCTGGAGCGCGCTGTCGACCAAGCCGCGTCGTTGGCGAAATCCGGAGAAATCGTCCTGCTGGCGCCGGCATGTTCCAGCTTCGATCAATTTGAAAATTACGAGCATCGCGGACAGTGTTTTAAACAATACGTGCTGGCGCGGCAAGGTGTGGAAGCATGGCAAAACGTGTCGGCGTAGATAAGTGGCTCTTCATCGTCACGCTGCTGCTGGTGCTCTTTGGACTGGTCATGGTATTTTCCGCTTCCGCGGTCATGGCTAAGGAGCGTTACGGCTCTCCCTATGACATTGTCCTGAAACAATCCGCATGGGCGCTGGTCGGACTGCTGACCATGCTGGTTCTGATGCGCGTCAATTACCGGCATTACAACAACCCATCCGTCATCTTTCCATGCGTTGCGGTCACAACGTTGCTCCTGTTGGCCACATTTTTCATGCACGACTCGCACCATACGCACAGATGGATACGCTTCAGCATTTTCAGCTTCCAACCGTCCGAGATCGCCAAGCCAGCGCTGGTGCTGTTTCTGGCTTGGTTTCTGCAGGGCCGTGTCGACCAGATGCATGACTGGCGGCGTGCCCTTCTGCCTGCGGCATTGCCCAGTCTTTTATTCATCGCGCTGATACTCAAGGAGCCTGACCTGGGTACCGCTCTGGTATGTGCCATTGTGACTGTGCTGATGCTGTATCTTGCAGGGGCACAGATAAAGTATCTTGCGCTGGCGCTGCTGGCTGCGTCTCCAGTGCTTTATTACATGCTGTTTCATGTCGCCTGGCGTCGTGCCCGCATGATTGCATTTCTCAACCCGGAAAAAGATCCTCGTGGCACTGGCTTCCACATCTTGCAATCGCTGATTGCCGTCGGCGCGGGCGGGATACATGGCGTTGGGCTGATGGAGGGACGGCAAAAGCTCTTCTATCTGCCGGAGCCCCAGACCGACTTTATTTTTGCGAACATCGCAGAAGAATTGGGGTTGATCGGCACCCTCTTCGTCGTAGCGCTTTTTCTAATGCTGGCCTATCGCGGACTGCGCGCCGCGCTCCTTTCAACCGATCCGTTCGCGCGCTTTCTCGCCTTCGGTATCACCGCTACCATCGTCATTCAGGCATTCTTCAATATCAGCGTGGTGTTGGCGCTGGTTCCCACCAAAGGGATTGCGCTGCCGCTCATCTCGGCAGGCGGCACATCGTTATTCTTTACGCTCCTCAGTATGGGTGTGCTTTTGAATATTACTCGGGAGATTGACTGACGCGCATGGCCAATGGAAACTTGCGCGTTTTGATTGCCGGTGGCGGCAGCGGAGGTCATGTCATTCCTGCGCTGGCGGTGGCGCGCGAATTGGTGCGGGCCCACGGCGCAGAGGTCCGCTTTGTCGGCACAGCGCGAGGCATGGAGACACGTCTGGTACCCGCCGCAGGCTTTCCATTGGATTTGATCCAGGTTGGCCAGCTCAATAGCGTCCGCCTTACGACCAAGGTCACGACGCTTTCCAGGCTTCCTCTCAGCGTGTTGGCTTGCGTGCGCCTGCTGCGCAAATTTCAGCCGCATCTTGTCTTCGGCGTTGGCGGCTATGCCTCCGGCCCGGCGATGCTGGCCGCCATCCTGACCGGCACCCCGCGAGTTGCCTTCGAGCCCAACGCGGTTCCCGGCATGGTCAACCGATGGATGGGTCGATGGGTGCAGGCGGCTGCCGTCAACTTCCCCGCCACATTGCGGTATTTCCGTAACGGCCATGTCACTGGAATTCCGGTTCGGCCGGAATTCTTCGCGCTTCCGCCGCGTCCTGTCGACGCGCCGCCGCAACTGCTCGTTTTTGGCGGGAGCCAGGGCGCGCGAGTTCTAAACCGCATGACACCGCAGATTGCAGCCGATCTGCTGGCAGCCGTGCCTGGGCTAACCATTCTTCACCAAAGCGGCGCCCGCCATTTGGAGGGGACCCAGCAGGCCTACATGCAATCTCCCGAGTTGCGCGGACGGTGGGCCGACTCCTGGAAAGTCGAACCGTTCCTCGATGACATGGCGGCCCGCTTCGGCACCGCCAGCCTGGTGCTTTGTCGCAGCGGCGCCAGCACGGTCGCCGAACTGGCAGCCGCCCAAAAACCCTCACTGCTGATTCCGTTCCCACAGGCCGCCGACAACCACCAATGCCGCAATGCGGAGGTATTTGTGCAGGCGGGTGCGGCAGCGATGCTGGTCGAGGCTGAGCTGACTCCGGAGCGGCTGCTTGCCGAACTGGTTCGCCTCTTCAATGATCCCGAGGGTCTGGTCGCGATGGCGCAGAAGGCTCGTAGTCTTGCGCATGAGAATGCAGCCGCATCCATTGCGTCTCTGCTGCTGCAGTGCGGCGGCAGGGTTCCCCAGTCGGCGCAATAAAATTGACGGAATCCCGGCTGTGAGCGAGCGGCTTTGGTTTTCAAGCCGGCCCTCCGCACGACGACATGCGCAAACGCAGCATTGCTGAAAGTTAAAAAAGCGTTGTCATCCCGAGCGAACGTCGCCGTGGGTCACCGCAGCGACCAGTCGAGGGACTCGATTCTCTGTCCACGCCACAGTAATTCCGGTTTTGCTAAAACAACAGCAGCCTGCCTAGACGGGCTGCTGTTGGAGTACTTTGTTGCGGAAGTTGTTCGATTAGCGATGTCCGCCGCCACCACCACCGTGGAATCCGCCGCCACCGCCAAATCCACCGCCGCCATGGAAGCCACCTCCACCGAAGCCGCCGCCACCGCCGTGGAATCCGCCACTGCTGCCGCTGAATCCACCGCGTGATCCGCTAAACCCACCCGAGCCATAGCTGCGTGATCCGCCGAATCCGTTTCCGCCATAGCTGCGCGCGCCGCTGCTGAATCCACCGCGTGAGCCGTAGCTGTTGCCATAGCTCCGCTGTCCGGCAAAGGAACTTCCGCCATAGCTGTTTCCGCGCGGTAAGTTGTAGGCCCGGGTAGGAGAGCCGCTGTAGCCGCTGTAGCTCCGCGCCGCCGAATTGCTGTAGCTCCGTGCCGCCGAATTGCTGTAGCTCCGCCCCATATAGCTGCCATAGTTGCGGCCCGCCGTTGCGGTCGATCTGGAGCCAAATCCGGTATTCATAACGCGACTTGTTGCGCCGTTAAAAGCCCGGCCGTTGCCGCCCTGCAGCCTGCCTCCGTGGAGGGAAGCATAGTTGTTGGCCCGCGCCACGCTCTCATTGATCGCGCCGCGGCCGTTCATCGCTCCGCGGCCTGTCGCTGCAGCATTTCCCGCCCCATGGTACTGCCGTCCGTTGAATCCGCCGGGACCATGCTGGCCGTTATAGGTGTGAATGTTGGTGATGTTGGTGATATTGTTCACGTTGCGATTGTTGTAGTAGCGTCCGTCGTCCCAGCGTCCGCCATAGAACCCGCGTCCCCAATAGCCGCCGCCATAGAACATACCGCCGTAAAATCCGACCGAGAGACCCCAGTAGCCGGGGTACCAGCCATATCCGAATCCAAAGCCGCCCCAATATCCAGGCGTCCACAAGGCCCCCACATACGGCGGATAGACCCACACGCCCGGCACCCAGTCCCAGCCATCGTCCCAGCCCCAATAGCCAGGGGTCCATTCATATCCATCGCCAGGGCAGGGCGGCTGGTCATACGCGTCGACTGGAAACGGCGGCGGCGCGGAATCCACCTGCTGCACCGCGGCCCGGCCAGGATCTTCGCTTCCCGATTGATCTGAAGGGGCTGGCGGCGGCGCTCCGTTGTACTGGCCGTTCCCTTGGCCCTGCGGCTGCACCGCGCCTTGGCCGTTGTCGTAGGGCTGGCCATTGCCTTGTTGCTCGCCTTGGCCGTTGTAATAGGACTGGCCGTTATTGCCGTTGTTATTGTATGGCTGATCGCCGTCCTGCGGCTGGACAGCGCCTTGGCCGGCATTCGGCTGCTGACAACTCGGGCAACTCCATTGCGGGTTGTTGGCGTCCTGCGGCGGCGTGACCGTGCCATCGTTCTGCTGCGCAATCGCTGGGGCAATCAGTCCGCCCACAAGAAATATGCTGGCCAGCACCGGTACGAAAAGTGAACGAAGCGATCGCATATCGTATCTCCCGACCTGCGCTCCCGGCTATCCACCGAATTCTGTGGCTTCAGGAGCGAAGGGTCTCGGAGAGCTTTGCCGGGGCGCCTCACCGAGCGCCAACCAACAGAACTCTCATCTCAATCTAACGGATTTCCAGGCAAAAAGTTGCGTTGATTCGCCATGATTTTGCCGGTCTCCGATGCTGCTAGCATGTAATATTTGTACCGCTTATTCGGATGCCGGACGCAATCCCGCGATTCGAACTACCCGCGTCAGCCGGAAAATCATGGACTTGCGGTCGGATTTTCCACCACGCTACCGCTGCTACAGTAGAGGCTAGGATTCCATTCAGGATGTTCATCCGCACGCAGCACGTACATTTCATTGGTATTGGCGGCATCGGCATGAGCGGAATCGCCGAGATTCTGCTCAATCTGGGCCACCGCGTCTCCGGTTCCGACCTCAAGCGTTCGCCCATCACCGACCGGCTCCTCAGTCTGGGAGCCACCATTTTTGAGGGACACGCAGCCTCCAACATTGCCGGCGCGGACGTCGTTGTGACCACCTCCGCGCTCAGTTCCACCAACCCGGAAGTCCTCGCCGCCCACGCGCAATCCATCCCTGTGATCCAGCGCGCGGAGATGCTGGCGGAGTTGATGCGCCTCAAATACGGTGTCGCCATCGCCGGCATGCACGGCAAAACCACCACCACCTCCATGATTGCCGCTGTGCTGGCCGCTGGCGGATTGGACCCGACGGTCGTCGTCGGCGGACGCGTCGAGACCATGGGCTCCAGCGCTCGACTGGGAAGCTCCCAGTATCTGGTCGCCGAGGCCGACGAGAGCGATCGCTCCTTTCTCAAGTTGTCGCCCATCCTGGCCGTGGTCACCAACATCGATCGCGAACACATGGACTGCTATCGCGATATGGAAGACGTGGAGCGCGCATTCCTTGAGTTTATGGATCGTGTTCCGTTTTACGGTGCCACTACCGCCTGCATCGACGACCCAAAATTGGCCGCCTTGCTGCCCCGCGTGCGCCATACCGTGTTGACCTACGGCATGGCGCCGGAAGCTGCGTTTCGCCTCGAAGTTCTTCCATCCAGCAGTGGCCGCCAGTCGCAATTTCTGGTGCATCGCAAAGGCGAAGCGCTCGGGCCCTTCACGCTTTCCGTCCCCGGCCTGCATAACTTGAGAAACGCCACCGCTGCGGTGGCCATCGGCATCCAGCTTGGCGTCTCGGTCAACCACATTGCCGCCGGGTTGGCGGAGTTTGGCGGCGTGGAGCGTCGTTTTCAGCGCAAGGGAGAGGTCGGCGGCGTCACCGTCGTGGACGATTACGGCCACCACCCCACAGAAATTCGCGCCACCCTGGAGGCCGCCCGTCAATGCGGGTTTCGGCGCATTCTGGTCCTGTTTCAGCCGCATCGCTACACCCGTACCCGCGACCTGCTGCAGGAATTCCGAGATTGTTTTCAGGCCGCGGATGTCGTCCGCGTGGTCGATATTTATGCTGCCAGCGAGACCCCCATCCCCGGCGTCGATGCGCTTGCTTTGGTCGAGGCCATCGAGGGTGCGGACGTCCGCTACAGCGCCTCGTTTGAGGAAGCCGTCGAGCAAATCGTGCGCATCGCGGGACCCGGCGATCTGGTCCTGACCATGGGAGCAGGCAACATTCATCAGGCCGGTCCGATGGTGCTGGCCGCTCTGGCCTCTGGAACGCGGGCGTAGCTCCGCAGGAAATACCCATAAAACCTGGAGAAAACCGTAATAAACCCGAAAAATAGTGTGGCGGGCCATGGCAGGCAGGGTATAGTCGAATTGGCGACTCTCACGACCAGCTACGGCCGTGGCAAAAAACACAAGAAACGACGGACGGACCGGGCTGCTCGAAGACGAGGAGGCCAATCGCCTCTTTCGCTCAAAATTCAACGCGGAGATAGCAGAGATTCCCAACCCTGTATTGGATGAGCCGACCAGCCGGGAAGCAGAAAAATCGTTTCTGCGTTCTCCGCGGCGCGTCCCGGTACGTCGCCGCGGAGGATCGCGCTTCTTCTCCCGATTCGGTTTCGGAACTCGCTGGGTTCGCCTGCTGAAAATCGTCGTGATCGTTGCCACTCTCGGCCTGGTGGCCATGGCCAGCCTCGCTGCCAAATCTCTCTTACTCCGCAGCCGCCATTTCATGCTGCAATCGACAGAAGGCATTCAGGTCGATGGCAATCGCGTCGTCACCCGCTCACAGGCGCTTGCCTTCTTTCGTCCCGATGTTGGGCACAGCATCTTTCGTATTCCGCTCGCGCAACGCAAGGCCCAGTTGGAAGGCATTCAATGGGTGCGCGCGGCCAGCGTCATGCGTCTGTGGCCGAATCAACTGCGTATCCACGTGGTGGAGCGCACGCCTGTTGCGTTTGTCCTGGACGGAAATACGGTGCGGCTGGTGGATGATCAAGGCACTCTTCTCGATCTTCCGGACGCCGTCGCCCAGCATTATTCCTTTCCCGTTCTGAGTGGGATTGCCGCTGCCAATCCGTTGCCCATCCGCGCGGCACGCATTGCAATGTATCTCCAATTTGTCCGCGCGCTCGATGCCGAGGGCGGACATATTTCGTCGACGCTCAGCGAAGTGGACCTGTCGGATGCAGAGGACATTCGCGCTATCTTTACCGGAGGCGGCCGCCAGCCCCTGGTGCACTTTGGCGACTTAGACTATCTGGCGCGGTACCAGGCATACCAGACGCATCTCACGGAATGGCTGCAACTGTACCCCGCGTTGCGGTCCGTCGACATGCGCTATGGAAAACAGGTGGTGCTGGACACCGGCTCGGTGCCGAATAATTCCTCCACGCCGCTCGATGGCAGTGCGGCCTCTGCCAGCGCGCAACCGATCGGCGATGCTGCCAGCGCAAAACATTCCAGTCGGACTTCATCCGCAACAGGTTCTACGCAGGCAACTTCAAAGAGCGCGAAGCGCCCCGCGTCACGGCGCATTGCGAAAACGCATCCCAAACAAGGGACCCGCTCACGCCCCTCGAAGTATTCACCCGAGCGTGGGCACACCGTCCGCGATCCAATCATGCACGTGGTTTCTGGAATGTAGTTGCTAAAACATGCGGGTGCCCCAGGTCTCGACTTTGAGACCTGGGATTCAGGCAAAGGAGTGAGATGCCAGAACGAGAACAGAGACACATCGCGGTACTCGATGCGGGCAGCGCCAACGTGCGCTCTCTTTCCGCGGAAATCTCCGATGGCGCAGTCCGCTATCGCGGCCACAGCACTGTCCAGGCGCGCGGTATGCGCCGTAGCATCATCGCAGACCTGGGGCCGGCCACCGAGTCGTTCGATCACGCCTTTCAGGCCGTCGAGGAGGCTGCGGACACTCAAGTTTCCACCGCCGCCGTCGGCATCGGCGGCTCTCGCGTTCGCGGAGTGACAAGTCGAGGCGGCATTCTGCTCGGCAGTCGCATGCGAGAGATCGCTCGCGACGATGTGCGGGCCGCCGTCGAACGCGCTCGCGAAGTGCATCTGCCGCCGGAGTATCGCGTGCTGCATCTATTGCCGCAGGATTTTCTGGTGGACGAGCAAGAAGGCATCCTCGATCCAGTGGGCATGGTTGGCAGCACGCTGGAAGTCAATCTTCACATTGTGATGGCTCCGGCGAGCACGATGCAAAACGTTGTGACCTGCGCCAACAAGGCAGGCATTGAGGTCTCTGACACCGTCTTCGAGGCCATCGCCGCCGCCGAAGCCGTCCTGACATCCGACGAGCGGGAGCTGGGTGTTTGCGTGCTCGATATCGGTGCTGCTTCAACGGAAGTGGCCGTTCTATTCGAAGGTGCTGTGGTTCATACGGATTCCTTGCCGATCGGCGGCGCGCATTTCACCAACGATCTGGCGGTGGTGTTGCGCGTGCCGTTGCCGGAAGCCGAACGCCTCAAGCTGCAGTACGGCCACTCCATCGTTACCGCAATTCCACAATCGAATGAGATCATGATTCAAGCGCCCGAAGCTGGCAGCGGTCAATATCGCCAGGTGCCGCAGCGCCATTTGAGCGAAATTCTTGAGCCCCGCGCACGCGAATTGTTCCAGATGCTGCGCAATAGTTTGCGCCAGGGCGGAGTGTTGGAGGCGATGGGTTCCGGTTGCGTGCTGACCGGCGGCGGCGCGAAATTGCCAGGGATGGCCGAACACGCCGAAAATATGTTGCGTACCTCTGCCAGGATTGGTCTTCCGGTTCCTTTGTCGCGCATGCCGGAGGAGTTGATCGATCCCGAGTATTCAACCTTGATAGGCCTTTTGTTGTATACCCATCGCGTGCGGGAGCAGCGGTCCGCAAACGACATCGGAGTGGGCGCAAAATTGCGCGCGATTTTTGCAGGTAGCATTTAGCGTCGAGCGGTTTGCGCGGGTGTGCGCGACAGCGAAACTAGCAACCGGGCAGGGGAGATTGTAGCGTTTCACGGAGCGCGAAGTATTATGGGTTCCCCATCCTAGCGTAGCTAGGGTGGGAAAGTAGGACGCCGGCATTGCAGCAACCGTGAAGATGCCTTGGCAAAGATAAATCGGCGGCAACGAAGCAAACGAATCGAGGGATTTTTACAAATGAGCGACACCAGACAGCAAGAGCATGGGCAGATGGTCACCGATGAAAGCCTGCGGATTCAATACCAGGATGAGGTGCCGCGCGGAGCCAAAATCAAAGTGATCGGCGTGGGCGGCGGCGGCGGCAACGCTGTGAACCGAATGATTGAAGCGCATGTCGAGGGGGTCGAGTTCATCGTTGCCAACACCGACGCCCAGGCATTGCGTTCCTCCAAGGCCCCGGTGAAATTGCAATTGGGAATGAAGCTGACCAGCGGCCTGGGCGCGGGCGCCAATCCCGACGTGGGACGCCGTGCCGCGATTGAGGATTCGGAAAAAATTATCGAAGCCCTGGAAGGCGCCGATATGGTCTTTGTGACCGCTGGCCTGGGCGGAGGCACCGGAACAGGTGCCGCGCCTGTGATTGCATCGTTAGCCAGTGAGATGGGAGCGCTCACCGTAGCCGTTGTCACGCGTCCCTTTGCCTTTGAAGGCAAGCGGCGTTTGCTGCAGGCCGACCATGGCGTGGCAGAGCTGCTCGATAGCGTGGACACGATGATCGTAATTCCGAATGAACGACTCCTCGCGGTCGCCAAGGACGCAGGTTTTTTTGAGTCCTTCCGGATTGCCGACGACGTGTTGCGTCAGGGCGTGCAGGGAATTTCCGACATCATTACCATCCCCGGCATCATCAACCGCGACTTCTCCGACGTAAAGACGACGATGTCCGGCATGGGCTATGCAGTGATGGGAACGGCGATGCGCAGCGGGCCGGACCGCGCCAAAGAGGCTGCCAACGCCGCCATGTCTTCGCCGCTGCTGGAAGAAGGGGCCATCGATGGCGCGCGAGGAATTCTCATCAACATCAGCGGCTCCAGTTCTTTGAAGCTGAGCGAAGTGAACGAGGCCTCCACCATCATCCAGAGTTCCGCGCACGAAGATGCGAACATTATCTTTGGTGCAGTGCTCGATGAATCGCTGGGCGATGAGATCAAGATTACGGTGATCGCAACCGGCTTCCGCTCCGACCTCCCATCGCGTGGCGCGCACGTCTCGCATCCGCTGGATGTGCCCGCTGGCGGCTCGGCGCAGCCGAGTGAGCGTCCGGCAAGTGCATTCAGCGACCGGCCGGTTGCAGCGCCAAAGTTTGCCAGCGAAATCGCTGAAGAACAGGCGCAACAAGCCGCCGCTTCTGGCCGCCCCGCGGCAGCGTCCCCCACGCCCGCGCATTCCGACAAGCCCACTGAAGCCAGCGCGCCGTCTCCACAAGCGCGCGAAGATGCAGCGCCTTTCTCTGCCGCTGCTGTATCGCAACATGGCAACGCCGTGGAACGGGCAGCGCCGGTCCACCCCGCCAGAGTGGCGGAGATCGAAGATCGGCAACTGGATGTGCCCGCGTATCTGCGACGCCATGATCTCTAGCGGTGCATGACGAGGAACATCAAGAAAGATTCGTTCGATGGAGCAGGAGGTTGTTTCGAAGCGGTCGGAATCATCGAGATTTACATCGCTACTTTCGCGTAGTTCCGCACGCAAAAACTACGTGTTTATAAGGAATGAAGCGCATGGCCCGCATGTATCGGCGGGATACTCGTCGAAAGAAACTAGCCAGATTTTGGCCATTTCTGCGATCATGAACACTTAACCGCACAGTGAAGGTGCTTTCAAATGAAGTTGCGTCTCATCCTCCCCCGCCTTCTCTTTTTGTCCGTGCTGGCCTTGCTCCTGGGCCTGTGGACACGGCCTGTCGTGCTGGCTGCAACGATCGCAACACCCAAAGTAACTGTCCACAAAAAATCGAAATCGCGCCACATCCGCGCCACGCACCGCAGGGTAGCTACCGTGAAGCACACGCGCCACTCTTCCCCGAGAGTTCGCACGGCATCGTCTTCCCATCGCCGCCGTTATCGTCGCCATCGTTACTATGAGCGCTTTACCGCCAGTTCCTATGCCCAGGACCAGACAGCCGGCGACATCGCCGCCGGCGAAGATCCGGTCGTGCGTCAGGCAGCTATTTCGGCTCTGGGTGATATGAACGGCACGGTGGTTGTCATCAACCCCGACAACGGCAGAATTCTCGCCATGGTAAACCATCGGCTGGCGCTTTCCAGTGGAGCGGAACCCTGCTCGACGATCAAGCTGTCCGTGGCCTTGGCTGCGCTGGAAGAAGGCATCATCACCGCCGACACGCCCGTCGATCTGGGGGGCCACTATCACATGACGTTGACCGATGCGCTGGCCCATTCAAATAATCTTTATTTCGAAACGGTGGGTCGCCGTCTCGGCTTCGATCGCGTCAAGTATTACGCCAATATGTTCGGCCTAGGAGAACTCGCGGGCTACAACATTCCCGGCGAGCAGTTGGGAGTCTATCCCACCCATGTTCTTCCAGAAAGTATGGGCGGTGTGGGGCGAATGTGTTCTTTTGGAGAAAGCGTCTCGGTCACTCCTTTACAACTGGGCGCTCTGATTTCTGCCATTGCCAACGGCGGCACGCTGTATTACCTGCAGCATCCGGAGACCGCGGCAGAAGTGGCCAATTTTCATCCGCTCGTGAAGCGCGACCTCAACATCGGCCCGCTGCTTCCGTCGATGAGCGTTGGCATGAGCGACGTCGTCAGGTTTGGCACCGGCCGCACCGTGCGGGCCAACTTCAAGGATTTTCCGGTCCTGGGAAAGACCGGTACGTGCTCCAACAATGGCACGCGGTTTGGCTGGTTCGGTTCCTACGCCGACACGCCCTACGGACGGCTGGTGGCTGTGTTTTTTCTTGAGGGCGGACGGCCTACCTATGGTCCCAAGGCCGCGGAACTGGCAGGCATCTTTTATCGCAATCTGGAAGAGCAGAATTACTACGCCACCATGGCGCCGGCGCAGCCAAAGAGCGAAGTGTCGGCTTTGACGGGACGTTGAAGGGAAAACAGCATTCTGGCTGCTGCTGTCTTCACGGCAACAGTTCCCAATTCGCTCCCAACTGCATCTGGCAGGCGCGTCGGGCCAGTTCGGTTGGTACGATCGGATCAAATCCACTGAAAGGATGGGAACCTACCGTTGTCGCCCTATGACAAGATACTTCTAAAGCTCGCCGCACTGCTGCATCTCAGCCCTTCTTTTCTGCGCCGATCCAATCTAGGCTTGCTCATTCTGGCGGCGCTTATTCTCGGGGTCGTGCTTACCCGCTTTCTCAACCGTCAGGTAGCCAAACACCAGGGTCGGTGGAGCGAATTCCTGTTTTCCATTCTGGCAGTGCTGCCGGTTCCTTTGTTCGTGATTGCCGCAGTCCACTTCGATCTGAACGTGCTTGGGCTTACCTTTCACAGCGCCCATGTCGAGCTTCTCCAGCGGGTCAGCCTCGCGCTCACTGTAGGTGTTGCGTATTATCTCCCCACCCGCATCGCGTTGCTGTTCTTGCGCAGATGGGGACAGAAACTTCCCGGCCAGGAGAAGACCATCCGCCTCTTTGCATTCCTGATGGAAGCCGCGGTGATCCTGATTGCGGTCTACACCCTGCTGGAAGCGCTGCAACTGGCCCCGAGGCACGAACATTTTGCTGGCCGGTTGTTGATGACGCTGGCAATTTTTCTGGGATGCTACGGAGCGGGGAAAATGGTGACGCTGTACCTGTCCCGAATCTCCCAGGAAGATCCGTCCTACGTCCGATTCACTGAGCCTGCCGTGTTTGTCGCGCGCGCCATATTCAGCCTGCTGGCTGTCATGATCGTGCTGGAAAACCTGGGGGTGCGGCTGACCGCTGTCTGGACAACCCTCGGGGTCGGCAGCGTGGCAGTGGCGATGGCGTTACAGGAAACGCTCAGCAATTTTTTCGCCGGTCTTTATCTGCTCGCCGACCGTCCCATCCGCGCTGGCGATTTCATTCAGTTCGACTCCGGCCAGCAGGGCTATATTCTGCGTGTCGGCTGGCGCTCTACTTCGATTCAGTCGTTGGCGAAGAACCTCGTGGTGGTTCCCAACTCCACGCTGGCCAAGGCCGTGGTCACGAACTTCTCCCATCCGGAACGGCAGATGCTGCTGCCGATCGAGGTAGGTGTGGCGTACGGCACGGACCCGCGCTGGGTAGGCCGGGTATTGAAAGAAGTGGCCGAACAGGCGGTTCGCGATCAGGTTGCGGGAATGACCCTCAACACGGATCCGCAGGTACGCTTCATGCCTGGATTTGGAGATTCGTCCTTGAATTTCACTCTGACGGTCGAAATTCTCGATTTCGCGCAACAGTTCTCTGTCCAGACGGAGCTGCGTATGCGAATCGTCGAACGCTTTCAGAAGGAAGGCATCGAATTTCCATTCCCCACCAGGACATTGGTCTTCGATAAATCCACGCCGGAGATGCTCGGAATGCGGTCGCAGGATGGCCGGACCGGTTGACGGTCCAGCGCGTTTTTCCTGCCGGCATCCCGCAGCAGCTTCCGAGATCGCATCATGCTGAGCGAAGGATCGCCGCACTACCTTTTCGGCCCCAATCCCGAGAGCCTGCACAATTCACGATTGCAACCCGCGGAATCGCCTCACCGGTCGTTCACCATGCCGGCCGCTCGGCCATAGGACCCGAGATTGAATACATTTGCATAACCCAGGTTTTTCAACTTCTTCTTTGCGATCCCACTGCGCATTCCGCTTTGACAATGCAGTAGCAGCGCCTGGTTCTTGTCCTTTACCCGGCGCGGTAGCTTCGTTTCAATTTGATCCAGCGGAAGATTGATCGCGTCCGGCAGGTGGCCGGAGTTAAATTCACTAGCGGTGCGCACGTCAATCACCAGCGCGCCGTTTTTCAAATGCGTCCGCGCATCCTTCGCGGAAATCTGGCCCGAGCGTTTCAGTATGTAAAACACCGCGACGACCGCCAGAATGATCAAAACTGTAGTCCAATGCATCGTTTCCATCCTTTAGAGCATTTTCAAGTCAAGTGTGAACAATACCTGGGGTGGGAGAGCATAATTCTTTCCCACGAACGTGAATACTCGAAGCGAAAATAACTAATGTTTTCGTTCCACCAAATAAAGGGCAACCGCCTTCAAAGCGTCCGCCGCCGCTCCAAATTCATCCAGTTCCTTGAAGGCTGCGTCAATCAGTTCTCTCGCGTCCTTTAGCGATTGGTCCACTCCGTAGACAGCAGGCCAGGTCGCCTTCACGGTCGCGGCGTCCTTGCCGGCGGTTTTGCCCAGATGCTCAGAGCTCTCCGTCACGTCCAGCACGTCATCGATAATTTGAAAAGCCAATCCGGCCCGCTGACCGAAGACGCGCAGATGCTCGATTGCGGCCGTGTCGCCGCCCGCATAAATGCCCCCAGTCACGACGCTGGTGGTAATCAAAGCGCCGGTTTTGGCCTTGTGGATGGCCGAAACCAATTCGGCGGTCGGCGGCAGGTGTTCGCTTTCCAGGTCCATCACCTGCCCGCCAATCATGCCTTCCACCGTGCCGGTGGCGCGAGCGATTTCCCCCAGAATGGAAACCGTGGCGACCGCGGGGCAACGCAATCCAGCCAGCGTCTGGTAGGCCTGCGTCTGCAGCGCATCC
>JAJZCA010000053.1 GCA_021798735.1 Acidobacteriota bacterium
TTTCAGCCAGGAGGACCAGACGCCGGTAGGGGTGGCGAACGATGTCACGTTCCCGGTGGACCCGAATCTGTTGGCGCGGGCGCAGGCAGATTTGAAGGTCACGCATTCCGATCTTCCGCTGGTGGTGAATGATTATGTCGCGGGATACATCAACTACTTCACCAATACGAAAAAGGGCCATAACACCATCGAGAACTCGCTGGCCCGCGAGGGGCAATATCGCGCCATGGTGGAGCAGGTGCTCACGAATGCCGGCGTGCCGAAAGATTTGATCTACCTGGCCATCGCGGAGTCGGGTTTTCGGCCCAGGGCGGTCAACCCTCGAAGCGGAGCGGGCGGCATGTGGCAGTTTATGCCGTATGGCGACTACGGGTTGGTGCGGAACGCCTGGGTGGATGAACGATTCGATCCGGAAAAATCGACGCGCGCCTATGCGCGATACATCAAAGAGCTGCATGAACAGTTTGGCGACTGGTACCTGGCGATGGCTGCCTACGACTGGGGTGCGGGCAAGGTGCAGCGCGCCGTGCAGCGCACCGGATACGCAGACTTCTGGGAGCTGTATCAACGCAACGTGCTGCCGGCCGAGACCAAGAATTATGTGCCCATCATCGTGGCGGCCGCGATCATGGCGAAGAACCCAACTCAGTACGGGCTCTCCGACATTCCCGTCGATCCGCCGTTGCGTTCCGATACGGTGACGACAAATTCCAGCATCAATCTTCACCTGGTCGCCGATCTGGCGGGAACGACGATGGAGCAGATCCAGCAACTGAATCCAAGTCTCTTGCAACTAAGCACGCCGAGCGATTTTCCTTTCGATCTGCATCTGCCGCCGGGAACGGCCCCGCTGTTTCAGCAGCGGCTGGCGCTGGTGCCGGAAGAACATCGCAACGCATGGCGCTTGCACATCGCAACCCAGGATGACACCTTGGCTGGCATCGCGCAGACATTTCACGTGACGACAAAGGCGTTGGCGGCTGCCAACGGCCTAGGACAGAATGATTCGCTGCATGCGGACGAAGCGTTGGTCATTCCCTTGGCGCCGCCGCCGACAACATCCGCGCGCATGCGCTATCGCATACGGCGAGGCGACACCATGGTGACACTGGCGGATCGATTTGGCGTGACGACCAGCCAGTTGCGCCGCTGGAATCGACTTCGCGGAAACCGCCTCCCGGTAGGCAGAACCATTTACGTGTCTGAGCCGGTGCGGATGCACTATCGTCGCGGCCGGCATTCGCGCGTGACCGGCGGAAGCGGCGCTCATCGTCGTTCGAAGGGTCCTTCGGCGACGCATTCGTCCAGCGCGAACAAGGCACACCGCACTGGATCGTCGAGCCATGCGAAGGCTGCTTCCAGCAAACGCCATAAGAAAAAAACCAATTGAACGCCTTCTTTATCGACGGAAGGTAATGCGCCGGCGAAACTTCGCACTTGTGTTTCCGGCGAACTCGTAGCATCCTTATGCTGTATGTATTGGATTGCCTGCTGCGGCTTCAATGGTCGAAGATGTAAGATACGCCATGAGTGGTAACAGCCAAGGGAGATGAGCATGATCGACGATCAATTCAAGCGAATGTCCGATGACAGTGAATTTGAGGCGGAGGCAAATGAGTTAGGCGAGGATGTCAACGACGGTTTTGAAGAGGAAGAAGAAGTGACCATCTCCATCACGTCGGACGACGATGAAGACCCGCTCGATGAAGATGAGACCATTGTGATTCCGCTGGTTCCCGTGGTGGAGCACCATGGGTCCGTTGCTCCAGCATCTGCGAAGCCAGCAGCCGCAAAGGCGCCCGCCGCAAAGAAGGCAGCCGCCAAGCCCGCCGCAAAGAAGGCAGCCGCCAAGCCCGCCGCGAAGAAGGCGAGCGCAAAGAAACCCGCGAAGAAAGCTGCAGCAAAGAAGGCAGCCGTCAAAAAGGCAGCCAAAAAAGTTTCGGCCAGGCCGGCCGTAAAGAAGTCCGCAAAGAAAGCGGTCAAGCAGCACCGTAAATCCACTACGACAAGGGGTAATAAATTGGCAGTTAAAAAGGCAACCAAAAAGGCAGTAAAGAAGGCTCCAGCCAAGAAGGCTGCGGCAAAGAAAGCACCCGCAAAGAAAGCTGCAAAAAAGAAGTAACGTAGTTCAAGGCAAGCAAAAATGCCCGGCAATTTGCCGGGCATTTTTGCGTCTGCCGGAGTGTTTCCGAAGGGGCCCAGAATCGGCCGGAATGATGGGAGAAAGTTCGTTGCCAAGGCAACCAATTACGCGCATTTCGTTGCTAAGGCAACTAATATTTCCGCAGCATATTTCAGGCTGCGGATTGCCGGGGTGTTCGGCAGGCGTGCCGCGCAGGCGAGAACAAGACTACTCTGCGCGCCGGATTTCGATGGGCTGATAGTATCTTGCCTCTGGGAAGGCGCAGCCATGGCATAGCTTCTGACCGCCGCGCACAATGTATCGGTCGTAGTTGATGCCCTCTTCGCAAATGGCACAAACCGCGCGGTCGCTTTTGTAGCCGGGAAACTCATTCTGGCCGAGCGCGACCCGCACCCACCCCTCCGTAAAAAGAATGTTCTCCGGAAGTTCGCGATAGGCCAGCATCTGCCTCTTGTTTTTGTTTTCAATTTCCGGGTGCAGTTGGCGGGCGGCCTCTTTGGAGGACTCGCGCGCGCAGATGCGCACCGCACGGCCAGTCTCGACATCCACAAATGTCGCGGCCATTTTTCCCCAATCGCGAAATTTCAACGCACGCTTGCCTAAACGGCAGCCAGTAACGACCGAAATTGCATCCGTGGCGCAGCGGTCAATTTCAACAAATGTGACGAGGCGCTTGCGGTCTTTTCCTCTCGGGTCGGAGATACCGAGACGGGCGCATCCCAGCATGGCCATGCGCACTCCCAATACCTGGCCGGCGCAGAGATGCCCGTGGGCAATTTCAGCTTGCTTCAGCAATTCGTCGAGATTCTGCATACAACTAGAGTACGCACAGGCAAGCGCAGGATTGAAGAACACAATTTCAGATATTGGCATATGAGGCTGGCACATAGGAGAAAACCGCCATGTTCGGCAGTCTTTTTCTCGCGATGTGTACGACGCTGGTTCCGCAATCAATTGAAACCGGCGAACCAGGTATCGACCAATCGACTCGCAACCACGATTCCTAACCGCCGGGGAGAGATAGATGGATGGTCGCATGTCGATTCAGGAAGGCCAGAGACTTTTTAGACCAGATTGGCGGCGAGTGTATTCAAAGGGCGATAGCGTCATTCTTCGTTCGCCGCGGCGACCGAAGAATCAGAGGGTGACGGCAGCGTTTGCTCAGCACATCTCGTCTGATTGGATTCTTCACTGCGCAGTGCGGAGCCTGCCCTGAGCGAAGGCGAAGGGTTCAGAATGACTCGCTCCCACAATCAACTACACCAACTGTGAATCCGCTATGGAGCAGGGTATGAAGTTTGCACGTGAATAGGGACTTTGTGCGGGCGTGTTGCGGTGAGCAACGTCTCGCGGCCTACGATGACGGTCTATTCGCCAAAGGGAAAGAATACGGGCGCTACGATCATCGTGTTTCCTGGCGGAGGCCATGACTCATCTTCTACAGTTAGCAGAGCCAAATGGCTGTAACCTATTGATTCCATAAGGCGCGATCCGGTATTTCGCGAAACATGGTGACACAGGGACGTCAACTTGTTCGTTCGCAAGCAAACCAACGGTTCCCGGACGTATCTGCACATTGTGGATAACAGTGGGTAGATGGCAAGGTCAAGCAACGCGTCCTGCATCGTCTCGGTCGCCTCGATGAGTTGATGGTCAGCAGCCAGCTCGAGTCGCTGCTCCAGTCGCTCGCCTACGTTAGCGTCTGCTGGCTCTTCACCTACGGGCTCTACCGCCGCAAAATCTTCCTCAAAGTCTGAGAGGCTTCCTCGATAAGGACGAAGGCGTTGTCAAGATACATGCACGCATGTCCGGCCGTTCAGGCCAGTTGTTTGTGACCGCAATCACGGACAGAACAGGCGGTGGGGCATATATTGACACCGCGATAGGCCGACGATCTGGAAACCGGGCAATCTCAGGAGGTGAATACACATGGCACAATTCTCACCGAAATCGATCCTTTGTCCATTAGACTTAAGCTCTGCCTCGCCCACAGTTCTGCATTGGGCCAGTCTTTTCGCTACAGTCTACAGCGCAAAACTCCAGGTCTTGCATGCGGAATGGATGGAGTACCCGCGTTATTTTCTTCCTTCACAGGCCGGAGAACTGGTCGCTGAGGCTGAGAGGGTACGGAGCGCCATCCGCGACGATCTGCAGCGGTTGCTCAATGAAACGATTCCTGCGGAGATATCGCGTGAGATCGCCGTCCTGGAAGGCCACCCCATCGAGAGGATTCTCGAGTATGCCGAGCGGCACAAGCCAGACCTGATCGTCATGGGCAGCCACGGACGAAGCGGCTTTGCTCGCATGAGACTAGGCTCCGTAGCGGAAAACGTCGTGCAACAAACCAGCAGCCCCACGCTGGTTGTACGCGCGCCAGGAGGCAAACCCACTCCACCGAAGATTTCGAGGATTCTCTGCCCCGTGATCTTCGATGAGCACTCAGCCCGGAGCATTTCGTTTTCCGCCGCACTCGCAGCTGCGACGGGCGCCCATCTCATTGTGATGCACGTGGAGGAAGGCGACCTGCCTCGCGATGCGCCTCCGAAGCAGCTCTGCGAATTGGTTTCCGCCGATGTGAGAGAGCACTGTGAGGTGGCTGAAGTGGTCCGTCAAGGAAGCGCAGCGGCGCAGATTCTACAGGTCGCTCAAGAATACGACGTCGATATCATTGCGCTGACCGCCAAGCACCGGCGCTTCCTGGACTTCACGGTCATTGGAACGACCACGGAAAAGGTGATGCGGCATGCGGATTCAGCGGTCCTTGTTCTTCCAGTTCGAGAGCATTTGCTGTAATCAAGGCGAGGGCACGCTGGAGGAGCTTGCGGACCGCTTCCTGGGGAGTGTGGACTGGGCGAAGAAGATTTTTTGCGCAATGGAACCGCACGGGACAGGCCAAGGGTCTGGCCTCATTGAGTCCAAAGAAGGCCGGAATGGGCCTGCCATCATCGAGATCCTCGCCAATCCCTCCCGCACAAAACACGCTTATGCACGCACCGACATTGCATGATGAAAGATGTTGTTGGGATCGTATTTCTTTTTCACCTGCTGCAGAAACTTATAGTTCGGACCAAAATACAGCTCCGGCCAGTAGGAATGCTGCAGCATGTCCATGTCGGGGTAATTGATATAGCATCCCTGGTAATACTCGCCGGGGTAGGGTGTTCCCTGGTGGTCGGCATCGACCTGAGGGGAAGTGTACAGGCCCGCATACAGTTCGTTTAAGAAGGCGATGTGTCCCGCGTCTTCCGCAGGCTCCGCCCAGTACGAGATAAATTGCAGCTTTAAGATACTGGATCGCTGGAATATCACCGTCTGCTCACCCTTATCTTTGCGGTTGACGGCGCCGCCGAAAGAGTCGATCAAGATGGTCGCGCCACCCGCCATCACCCCTGGAACTTCCCGTGTCAGGTGGTGATAAAAGACCGATATCTCATGCGGCGTGAAGCTCTTCCGCATGTAGGCCGACTTGTATGCCGCCCGTTGTCGGGTCCCGCCTCGCGCACCGCCGCTGCCATCGGTGTCAATCCACTGTGTGCGTGTCAGCGTATATGTCCCGCAGTTGATCTTCTGCCGATTGTCACCACGTCCACCTGAAATGGGAGCAACAAGGGTAGCCGGGGCGCCATTCCGTTGCTGCAGAGAACGCAGATACTTCACGATACCCTCTGTGTCCTGTTCGCTGAGTTGAGAAAAGGCGGGCATCCCGCCGCCGGTCCCGTTATGCACGATGTTGCGTAGTTCCTCGTCAGAAAGCGCGATCACACTTTGCGTGCCCGCAATGTTAGGTCCGCCATTGCCGCCTCTGCCGGTGCCGCCATGACAGACCGCGCAGTTCTCCGCAAAGTGCTCCGCTCCATGGTCGTGGCTGCCACTGTGCGCCCCCGAATAGACTCCGGCGTTCCCTTCCATCCCGTGATTGTGCTGGCCCATTGTTGGGGTCTGCACGTCTGGGCCGCAACTGTCGAACAAATTCAAAAACTCATGCAGCACGCTCAGGTCCTTGCACGTCCCATCGGGATTGCAGAACTGCACCTGAATACCAATGCGTCCACCGCTCTTGGGATGCAGATCCATCACAGTGAACAGTCCCCACGTGTCTGGATCTTTCCCGCGCGTAGCAAAGTAGTTGCCATAGGCGTTCAGGATCTTGGCGAATTTCTCCTCCGTCATGTCTGCCCATGAGAAGGACAGGCTCGCGATTGTCACCTCCTGCGGTGCAGGCGGCAGCGCATCGAAGATGTAATCGGTAATCACGCCGAAGTTGCCCCCGCCAACACCTCGGCATGCGCGGAACAGATCTGCATCGTGCCTGGCGTTGATGGTGCGTGGAACGACGTCGCCATTTGCGGCCACTGTGAGGATCTCGATTTCCGAGACCCAGTCTGTGGTAAGGCCAAATAGGCGGGACAGAACTCCATAGCCGCCGCCAGTAATGTGTCCGCCCGCGGTGACCTCCGAACAACTGGCCCCCGGTAGGGTCACGTTATAGAGTCTGTAGAGATCCTGATACGCCTTGCCGACGGTGGCCCCTGGACCAATGCGGTACCGGGGATCATGGGGCAGATTGCCGGTATGGTTCAGCAGACCCACGTCGATCAGAGTGCCATTGGGGTTGTTGATATAGAAATCCGCATAACAATTCCCGCCCGCGCGGATTGTCGGCCGCTTCCCTGCGCTTACCGTCCGCTGCAGCGCCTCGGCCACATCGCCCGCATTCTGGCAGAGTGCAATGTCCGCGACGGACTCTGAGGGCATCGTCGGATACCGCGCATTGTGCGCCTTATTCAGGTTATGGAACCGCGCATCTCCCCGTGCAACCCTAATCGCCAAACTCCGCTCCTTAGCTTTTTACTGATGGCTCATTATATAGCGGTCAACACTGCTGTCCGGTTAAAAGTCGAGCAGAATCAATCGGTTGCCTGAATCGGGTAATTCGGTATCGTAGTTGGATGGTTGAAGTGCCAGCAGAATGGGCGTTTTCTCGAACAGAGTTAGGCTGAGAATCTGTAGGATTTGGTAGAGGCTGGCCTCCATCCCGAGTCGCTTGCTGGTGACGGCGTCGAAGTAACTCACGCGGCGCAGGGCGTTCGGATACGCCGTGACCGATCCGGTAGTTTGGCCAGGATCACGGTCAGGTCCGAGCGCACGCCGGTGCTTTTGTCCACCGGATGCGAGTAGCGGCGCTGGAGCAACACGTTCTTTTTGCTGCGCACGACGAAGAAGGCCGACGAGAGCGTGAACGCGTGAAGCCGCTCGAAATCGATGTAGCCACGATCCATTACATAGAAGGAACCGGCCTCGGGCAGTATCTCGTCGAGGATGTTGACGTCATGCACCTTGCCGTCGGCGATGCGGATAAACGTGAGGATGTTGCCGTGCAGGGCGAGCAGCGTCTGCGCGAAATCGGCGAAGATTCGGTTGCGACGCGCATTTGCGAACAGAAACACGTGGCCGCTTTCTGGATCACAGCCCAGATGATCGCGCACCCGGCCGTAGAGACCGTTGAAATTCTTCCGCATGTCAGTCGCGCCAGGTGCAAGGTAGATCCGCGTCGCCGGTCCAAAGCCGAACACGGCTACAACCTCTCCAGCGCGCTCACCAGTTCCGCCAGAGTCTCAGCATCGAAGCCGCTACCAACCTCCACTTTCCGGCCGTTGGACAACCACACCGTGAGGGCGCTGTGCTGCTTCCCTGTTGCTGCAGAAGCTGACATCGCGGCCAGTTCCACCGCTATTCGCCGACTCTCACCAGCCATGCTGTTCCCACTCAACCGCTGCTCACCAGACTGCCTCTTCAGATGCCGGGCCAGCGTGCTCAAAGCCATTCCATGACTGCGACAAAACTCGCTTCGTCCCATCCCGCTCTTCCCGTACAAAGCAGCCAGACGCGCAATCTCTTGACGGCCACGTCGACCAACTCCAGACTCTTCTGCCATAAGAAGAGCCCATCACAGATCACCCGCTGTTTACAGGTGGGTTGGTCAGACGCACACGATGGAGAACCATGGTCATGTCGTGTCTCTCCATTTTATGCGCTGCAACTTTTGCTGCGTTCATAAGACATGGCGGGTGACGCCCGCAATGGAAACAGGGACCGCCTCACGCGTCTGGACACTGGAAGAATTGGTTGGAATTTTAGAGGGGCCCAGCAAAAAGCCGCTTAAAAGTAAAATCGCCTCGCGAGAGAGGCGGGGCCACCGTGTAAACACGATGGGATGAATGAATTAAGGACACCCCATATATACTGGGTTCCACAGCTTTTCCACACGGGATCCTTCGGTTGGGAGGAATTGTGGGGATCGATGTTGGGTCGGTTCGGGCGGACACGCCGGGGTGCGAGAATGTGCTGCACCTGAACAATGCCGGCGCAAGCCTGCCGCCGACGGCCGTGCTGGAGCGAGTGAAAACGCATCTGGATCTGGAAGCGACGATGGGCGGCTATGAAGCCGAGGACAGCGTTGCCGAGGAATACCAGGGTGTGTATGGCTCCATTGCGAGAATGCTGGGATGCGCGGCGAGCGAAATTGCGCTGGTGGAAAATGCGACACGCGCTTGGGATGCGGCGTTTTATGCGCTGGCGGAGGGATTTCAGCCGGGCGACAAAATTCTTACGGCATCGAATGAGTATGTCAGCAACTACCTGGCGTTGCTGCAGGTGGCGCGGCAGCGCGGAATCGAAATTATTGTGGCGCCGAATGGGCCGGGCGGAGAGATTTCTCTGACGGCGTTGGAGGCGGCGATTCGGCAGCATGGGGAGCGGGTGAAGCTGATTGCGTTGACCCATGTGCCGACCAATGGCGGGCTGGTGCAGCCGGCGGCAGCGGTGGGACGCATCGCGCGCCGGAATCAAATTCCATATTTGCTGGATGCCTGCCAGTCTGCCGGGCAGATGCCGCTGCGGGTGGAGGAGCTGGGCTGCGACATGCTGGCGGCGACGGGACGGAAATATCTGCGCGGGCCGCGGGGAACGGGGTTTCTGTATATCCGGCAGTCGATGCTGGAACGGTTGGAGCCAACGCCAATCGACATGTGCTCGGCGGAGTGGAGTGCGCGCGAGGAATACAAACTGCGCAACGATGCACGGCGATTTGAAATTTCAGGAGGCTCGGTGGCGTGTCAGTTGGGATTGGGAGCAGCCGTCGAGTATGCGATGGCGGTGGGACTGGACAACATTGCTGCGCGGGTAACGATGCTGGCGGAGCAACTGCGCGAGAAGCTGGCTAAAATTCCTGGAGTTACGGTGCGAGACTTGCTGGGCAGCGGCGGCCAAGCTCGCTGCGGCATTGTGACGTTCACGCACGAGCGACATTCCGCTGCAGCCATTGTTGCGAACATGCGCGAGCAGAACATCAATGTGCGGGTGACCCCGATTGGTTCCACGCGGATCGATATGGAGCAGCGCGGGTTGACGGCGATGGTGCGAGCCTCAGTGCATTACTACAACACTGAGGAAGAGATTGCGCGCTTTGTGGAGGCGGTCGCCGCGATGTAGCGCTTCAGATTTCTAGCTGAGAGACAATCCCACGTCTCAGAAGCGAGACGTGGGGCACCCAGCGTTGTAGCGCTTCGGCGCTGGCGCGCGCACATTCTTGCTCCTCCCACATGAGCCGCAAAGAACGCGGCGCATATAGGGACCCAGATGATATGCTTGGGGCGCAGAAAGGTTATCTCTCCACCTAAGTTGGTTATTCGAGAGGTTCACGCGATGCTTCGCAGAACGGCTGGTCTTCTCCAACCGCGATTGGCCCGACGGCTGCGGGCTCGTCCGCGGGCACAAGCATTCCTGCTGCTAGCCGGTCTATTCTTGTTTCCGGCGATCGGCGCTCACGGGCAGACGTTCCAGACGCAAAATCCCGGCACAGGCTCCGTCGCAGTTAGCGGCAAATGGCAGTTTCACACCGGAGACGATCTTGCGTGGGCGAGTCCCGCATACAACGGCTCCGGCTGGGAGCAGTTGCGCGGCGATGAACCCTGGGGCGCGCAGACGCATCCGGGCTATACGGGCTTTGCCTGGTACCGCAAGCTGATTGATGTCACCGGTTCGGCCGGCAAGCTTGCCATTCTTATTCCACCCGTAGACGACGCTTATGAAATTTACTGGAATGGCAAAAAGATCGGCAGCTACGGCAGTCTGCCCCCGCATGCCAGATGGTGGGCAGTTGGCCACAGCGCCGTCTACCCCTTGGGAAACGTACCGGCCAAAGGCGTGCTTGCGTTGCGGGTCTGGAAGTCCGCGCTTTCGTCGTTCGATCCCTGGGAGATCGGCGGCTTAGAAGGTGCCACTGTCATTGGGAACCCCTCGGTGCTTGCTATGCAGGCTGGGGCGACCCGCTATCAACAGGAACACAGGCAACTTCCGCAACTGCTGATTGGGGCCGTTGTTCTGGTTGCGGGGCTGCTGACTATGGTGCTGTTTCTGCGAGAGCGCAACCAGTGGCTATACCTTTGGCTGGCGGTGTACCTGCTGGCGGAGGGCTTGCTTTCCTTTCGGGTCCTCGACGTAATTCGCTATGGCCTGCACTTTACTGCTTCGCAGCTCTACCTGCAGTTCGTGGGATCCTTTCAGGACATCTCGCTCTGGCTGCTTCTGCTCACTCTCTTCGGCTTCAGCCGGGAGCGGCGCTGGCGGCGCTGGACCGCAGGGCTGGCCGCTCTGTACCTGACGGCGCAGGCCGTGGACGTCACAGCGATGTTCTTTTGGCAACATGGTGGACTTTTCCTGCAATGGACCGATGCCATTACGACGGCGATCTATGTGCTGACCCCGCTCTATATCCTTTTTATCGTGGGGTTCGGATTGGCGCGCAGGAAGCAGATGGAGCTTTGGCCGGTGGCGATTGCGGCGTTTCTCTATGGCTTGTGGAATTCGGTGTACCAGCTCTCCGGACAAGGCAAACGCTTCACGCACTCGACGCTTGACGTGCAACTGGCTGGCTGGGGTATCCACATTGGCAGCTACACCTTCAGCGCGACGTTTCTGCTGGACACGTTACTTTTTGTTGTCCTGCTGTTTACAGTGACGCGCCAGCAGTACCTGGAGCGCCGCCGTCAGGCGCAGGTTGAGATGGAGATCAAGTCGGCGCAAGAAGTCCAGCAGGTTCTGGTTCCCGAGGATGTTCCGGCAATTCCGGGCTTTTCCATCGCCAGCATTTACAAACCGGCCACGGAGGTGGGCGGCGATTTTTACCAGGTGATTCCGCTGGAACAGGGAGGCGCGTTGGTGGTGGTGGGCGATGTCAGCGGCAAAGGGTTGAAGGCGGCGATGGTGGTCTCGCTGATCGTGGGCACGCTGCGCACGCTGGCCGACTACACGCAGGAGCCGGGGGAAATTCTGAGGGGACTGAATCGCCGCCTGATTGGCCGCACCCAGGGCGGCTTTGCGACCTGCGTGGCGATGCGGATCGATGCCGATGGAAGCGCCGCAATTGCCACAGCCGGGCACTTTTCGCCGTTGCGCGAGGGGAAGGAATTACCGCTGGAAGGGGCGTTACCGCTGGGCATCACGCCGGATGCCACGTATGAGCAGATTGTCTTCCGCATGGAGGAAAACGAGACCTTAACCTTCTACACGGATGGCATTGTCGAGGCGCGGAACGGGCAGGGCGAGCTGTTTGGGTTCGACCGGGTGCGGGAGATGTCGAGGGCGGGGTCATCCGCGGTCCAGGTGGCGGAGGAAGCCAGCGCGTTCGGCCAGGACGACGACATTACGGTGCTGACATTGACGCGACTGGCGGCCAGTGAACCGGCGCGTGCCGCCGCCGTAAAGCTAACCACACAGATTGCCACCGGCTGAAAAAAGGTCACGGTCCATTTCCATCCTATTCGCTCTTTCCGGAATGGAGCTTTTTCTTTTCGGCCTTCCCGCGTGACAATGGGGATGGATGTCGCGACGATCGTTCATTTCGCTTGGGATTGCGTGGTTGCTGACAACGGGATTGCTGGTGCCTGCAAATCCGGCACTGTGCCAGAATGGCTACACGGGCGCGGACCTGCAGCGCATGGGGCAATGGCTGCAGTTCTATCAATTGGATCTGTATCGGCTGGAGATTCCACCGTTTGCATCGCCCTATGCCGCGGCGCTGACCAGCGGCAAACATGGCTGGCGGATTGTGGTGTTTCTACGCGATGGCGGAGTGACCAACGTGAGCTGGGATTCCGGTTTCCTGAAGCGGCCGTTTCAGGCAGCCAGCGCCGACAATTTTGTGTTGACGCCTGGGGTGGGAAGCAATTTCGGCGTGAGTTTCAGCGGATGCGATGCCGGGGATTGCGCCGGCAATTATGGTGCCCTGCTGTACCTGCCGTGGAGCCATCAGTTCTTTCAGAAGGGAGTGGCGGGACGCTCGGTGGCGTGCTCTCAATCGCTGCTGGGCCCGGCGAACGCCAAAGCGGTGGTGGCGCTGGACGCCGCGCTGAAGCGCCAGCAGTCGGCAGTTCCGCATTATGTGGCGCCACCGTGTCCGGGAGTTTCGAAGGCAGCACATTGATATCGACGTGGGGTCAAAACTCGATCTCCCATGGAGAACGAGCCGGAGGGGTTGCAGGATCGCGTGCCTTCTTTTAGCGTCAAGACTATGACAGAAAAGGGATCTCATTCGGGAGTGCTGCTCTCGCTCCAAGGAAAAGTTGCGTTGATCACCGGAGGTTCGCGTGGAATTGGCGCGGCCACGGTTCGGCTGTTTGTCGAGGCGGGCGCCAAAGTTGTGTTCAACTACCGTAGCGCGGCCAAGGAGGCGGAAGCGCTGGCTGCAGAATGCGGTGGTCCCGAGCGGTGCATCGCGGTGCATCGCGAACTGACCACTCCGGCGCACGGCAGGGAACTGGTGGCAGACACGGTGCGTGCCTTTGGGCGGCTGGACTGCCTGGTGGGCAATCATGGCATTTGGCCGCCCGACGATGCGCCCATTGAACGAATGGCGGATGCGCAATGGCATCGCACCATGCACATCAACCTGGACAGTATGTTTGGCGTGGTGCAGGCGGGGGTGGGTCAATTCAAAAAGCAGGGCAGGCCGGAGAAAAATGCGGCGGCGGGGTTCATCGTGCTGATCAGCTCGACGGCGGGACAACGCGGAGAAGCGATGCATTCCGACTACGCCGCGTCGAAAGGCGCGCTGATCAGCTTCACGAAGAGCTTGTCGAGCGAATTGATTCGCGAAGGCATCCACGTGAATTGCGTGGCCCCGGGCTGGGTGGATACGGACATGTCGGCGGCGACATTGCGCGATCCGGAAAAGTGCGCGCGGGTGGTTTCGGGGATTCCGCTCGGACGGGCCGCGACGGTGGCGGAGATTGCCGGACCGGTATTGTTTTTGTGCACTCCATTCGCCGGCTTCGTTAGCGGAGAGGTTTTCAATGTCAACGGCGGCTCAGTCCTGGTGGGGTAGGTCGGCGAAATATCTTCGGCTGGGACTGGCGTGGGCGTTGATGGTTGGCGCGCTGTCGCAAGCGTTGCTGATGGCGCAGGCTACCGATGGTGCCGCGGTTGTGAGTCAGCGGCAAGCGCATGCGGCTCTGTCGGCGACGATCCAGGCGCTGGGCGGCCCGGCCTGGGTGGGCCTGCGAACAAGTCGGGAACACGTTCGCATTGCGTCCTTCTTTCAAGGCAATCCAACCGAGGAAGTGGCCGAAGCGGTGATCAGCCGCGAGCATCCTAAGAAAGAGCGCGTCGAGCTCGACAAGGGAAAAGTGGCACAGATTTTTTCCGGCTCCAGTGGGTGGGAGATCACCTACAAAGGAAAAAAGAGTCTGCCGACGGAAAAAGTAGAAGACCATATGCGCTGGCAGAGACATTCTCTGCGAAGGGTGCTGGGTCGGTGGATCGGCGATCCGGCGACCGTGGTTCTGGATGAGGGCACCGAGCAGGTAGAGCGACACCTGGCTGAAAAGTTCACGCTGATGAATGCCGCCAACAACGCGGTCACGCTCGACGTGGACGCGGAGAGTCATCTGCCCTTGCGACTGAGCTTCGAATGGCGCGATCCGCACTTTCACGACAAGAACGTGGATGCCGTCGAGTTCGATAACTATCACCGCATCGATGGCATTGCGACGCCTTTTACTGTGACACGGACCCACAATGGCGAAATTGTGGAACAGACGTTTCTGTTACGCGCGGAATACAACGTCGACCTGGCGGAAAACTTATTTGATCCGGACTATGCCGCGGCGCACCTGAAATGACTGCTGGAATGCCGATGGAGGGACGATGAAAAATCCTTTTGCGAAGAGCGTGGAACCTCCGAAAGAGGAGCCGAATGACTCCATTGCATCGGTGGAAGCGATCTATCGGCTGGACTGGGAGCGCGCGTATCCGCAGAGTTTGGAGCGGGTGTGGAATGCCATTTCCAACGCGGAAGAGATTACGGCATGGATGAAGTTTCCGACCCAGTTGGAGCCGCGCGTGGGAGGCGAAATTCACATTGCATTTGCTGCGGAGGGGTCGCTGGAAGGGATCGTCTGCAACTTCGAGCCGCCCCATTTATTGATCTACACCTGGGGAGATTCGCTGGTGAACTGGAAGTTGGAGGGCGACGCGGCGGAGACAAAGCTGCACTTTTCTCACGTGGGAGTGCGTCCTGAATTGATGGCCGGACTGGGCGCGGGTTGGCACCGATTTCTGGATCAACTGGAAGACCATTTGACCGGGAGCACTCGGCCGGATCGTTACAAGGACCTGAAAGCGCGCTACGAAAATGCGGGCAAAGTGTAGAAGGTCGACGCTCCATTGTCGCGACGTTTTATAATCTGCTGGGTAGCTATGGAAAATAACGAGCACGCAAATCCCGAAGACACCTTGCTGAAAGCTCCGCTCGACGTTGTCGAGATCATGAAACTCCTGCCGCATCGCTATCCTTTCCTGCTGGTCGACCGCGTGGTCGAGATGGAGCGCAAAAAACGGATTGTCGCCATCAAGAACGTCACCATCAACGAGCCATTTTTTCAAGGCCATTTTCCCGGCTTTCCCATCATGCCGGGAGTGTTGCTGC
>JAJZCA010000054.1 GCA_021798735.1 Acidobacteriota bacterium
CAGCGACTACGCCCACTCGCAAAAACGCACGACCATGATCGGAGAACTTGTTTTCCAGCAGGTAGTACGCGCCGACGGAACACATGACGAAGGCCGCGGTAACTACAGCACCGCTCATATTATGGGTATATTGCAGCAGTGCCCAGTGATTCAGCAGCAACTTCCAGAAGCTGGTCACTTCATAGGAACCGTTCGCCAGCATGCGGTAGGCGACTGGATGTTGCATCCAGGCATCGGTAACGATAATGAAAAATCCTGAGATCCACGAACCGAGAAATACCAGAAATGCCGCCGTCCAGTGCTGCCACCGGGACAAGCGCTTTTCTCCGTAGAGGAACAGGCCGAGAAATGCCGACTCCAGAAAGAAGGAAAACACCCCTTCCATGGCCAGCGGCTGACCGATCACGCCTCCGGTCATGCGCGAAAACTGGGCCCAGTTGGTGCCGAACTGGAACTCCATCGGAATTCCCGTGACCACACCCATGATGAAATTGATTCCGAAAATACGCGCCCAGAACCGGGCTGCATCGTTATAGACGGGATCATTCTTTCGAATGGCAATCGTCTTCAAAACGACGATCAGCAACGCCAATCCCATGGTGAGTTGCGGAAACAGGTAATGATAGGTGACCGTAAAGGCAAAATGCAGGCGGTGGAGCAATATAGCGTCAGACATACAGCCCCTCTCTCACGATAGAGGGAATGTATCTCCAACAGCGGTGACGACCGTCACGGATACTGCAACATTTCCAGGGTCGACGGTCTAAATGAGAAGTTCAAGCGCCGACTTGCGAAGGATAGTCAGCGAAGCCCCTTTGATGGCAATAATCTCTTTACGCTTTAATTCGCTCAAGACGCGTGTGATCGATTCACGCGTCGTGCCCAGCATGGTGGCCAGTTCTTCGTGGGTCAGCGACATGGTAAAGCGGGGCTTCGCATCGCGCGCGCCAGATGTCATCTCCAGCAGCAACCTGGCGACGCGCCCGGCAATCGACATGGAAAGCGCGAGTCGCGTGGCATCGCCCAAGGCATCGCGATATTCCTTGTTGATCATCTTGGTCGCGTGCATGCTGCCTTCCAGGTGGTGTTCGATGAAGTGGAGAAAATCCTGCCGCTGGAATGACTTCACCTGTACCGGCTCAATTGCCTGCGCGGTGATCTCATACACAGTCCCGGAGATGGCAGCGCTCAAGCCCAGCACGTCCCCTGGTTTGGCGATTCGCACCAACAGAGTCTTGCCATCTTTGGAAGAGGTGGTCAGCTTCACATGACCGCCGCACAAGATGTACACGCTGCGCGCCGTTTGCGATTCGAAGAAAAGCGTGCTTCCTGCAGGGACCGTCATCTGCATGCCGAGCGTTTCGAATTCCACCAGCGCCTGCGGAGACAAATTGCAGAACCAGTCGGCATGCCTCTCCTTGCACATGAAGCAGCCTTCGTTTTCCATCTTGTTGGCACAGTTGTCTATCATTGTCGCACCCTGCCACTTTCAGCATAGTCCAGTATTGTTTCCCCGGCTGCAATCGTTTGTGACGTAGATCACAGCTCTCACTTTAGAGGCTTCGTTACAGTCAAGCTGGAAGGTAAGGATGTCCCCACAATCTGAGACCGAACCTCTTGCGGATGCCAAATCTGTCGATTTGTCCGGTGCATCTCCCATTGGCGGCAGCAGAAACCTCGGCAAACCTGCCCGCCGATCTGGAAAGAAACTGATTCGGCGTCAGTTTCAGGACCGTTCTCAGTGGGTTCGCCACAGCGTTCAGGCCATATTTGCGATGCTGAACCTCTGGATCGGGATTCAGTTCATTCTGTGGACGCGATACTACGAAACCGCAGGAAAATCACCGTACGTAAGCCGACCTGCCGGGGTGGAAGGCTGGTTGCCCATTGCGGGAATGATGAATACGAAATTCCTGATTGAAACTCGCAGTATTCCACAGATTCATCCGGCTGCGATGTTCCTGTTCCTCGCATTCCTGCTGTCCAGCATTTTGCTGAAAAAGGCGTTCTGCTCCTGGCTATGCCCCATCGGTACGCTCTCGGAACTGCTGTGGAAAACCGGCCAAAAGCTTCTGGGCAGAAACATCCAGCTTCCAAAATGGCTCGATCTACCGCTACGCTGCCTGAAATATGTTCTGCTGGGCTTTTTTGCGTATGTGATTGGAAGCATGTCCGCAGCGGCACTGGCAGACTTTCTGCACTCGCCCTACGGCCTGGTTGCGGATGTCAAAATGCTGAATTTCTTCCGCGATCTGGGTGAAACCGGGATCATCGTGATCGCCCTGTTGTTCGCGCTCTCTCTATTGATAAGAAATTTCTGGTGCCGCTATCTGTGCCCGTACGGCGCGCTGATGGGGCTGGCCTCACTGCTGAGTCCGGCGAAAATTCGCCGCGACGCGGCCGCTTGTATCGACTGCGGCAAGTGTGCGCGCGCCTGCCCAGCCAATCTGCATGTCGACCGGCTGGTGCAGATTCGCTCTGTCGAATGCGCGGCCTGCATGGAATGCATTGCCGCGTGCCCGGCACAGAACGCGTTGCAGTTTTCTTTGCCACCGCGTCGTGCGGCGGAGGCAAATGACCGCTGGCGCAGCCTTGTTATCACTCCCATGGCGGTGACGCTGGTTCTGGCGTGCATGTTCTTTGGATTTGTCGGCTACGCGAAAGCAACCGGCCATTGGAAGACAAATCTGTCGCGCTCGCTGTACATGGAACTGGTGCCGAACGCAAACCAGCTTTCGCATCCGGGGATGTAACGGCTGACGCGCCCCGATCAGATGCCTTCGCCCATGCTGACGTAATCCGACCGCGGATATTGTTGGCTGCGGTAGCGCGCGCGTTCTTCTTCTTCCACCGCAAGCGTGCTTTCGGGTTCCGCCAGGCGCGACTGTTGCAACTCGCCATCCAGGCGTTCGACGCGGGCTTTCAGGCGCTTCACTTCGTCGCATAGCGCGACGATGACATCGGAAAGCGGATCGTTGATTTCGCGCGGATCGGTGATCAGCACGCGCTTTCCGCCCTGATACACGATGTGCGCTGGAACACCCACAACGGTCGAATCGGGAGGCACGTCGCGAAGAACCACAGAGCCAGCGCCCACCCGGGAATGTTCCCCAATCGTGATATTACCCAGAATATTGGCGTTATTGCCGACGAAGACACCATCGCGCAGCGTGGGATGCCGTTTACCGCTGCCCTTTCCGGTACCGCCCAGCGTCACACCCTGGTACAGCGTTACATCGTTGCCAATCACAGCAGTCTGGCCGATCACCACGCCGATTCCGTGATCGATAAACAATCGTCGGCCGATCTGCGCTTCTGGATGGATCTCAATCCCCGTCCAGAAGCGTGTGATTTGCGACAGCACACGCGACAGCAGCTTCAGGTCATGCGACCAAAGCCAATGATGAATGCGATGGGCCCACACTGCGTGCAGCCCCGGATAGCAAAGCAGCACCATGGCCTTGGACGTGGCCGCAGGGTCACGCTCGAACACGCATCGAATGTCTTCGCGAATCAGTCGAACCAGGTTCATAGAAGCGGTCTCATATACGCTTTTGCCGCTTCGGGTCGCCGCCGCGACAGACCCGCTTCGTGGCGGGTCCCATACTCTTGATAACGATCTACTTCAGGCTTATGAGACCGCTTCATACCGTCACGGCGGATGTCTTCGTCTCCATGGCCTCTTTGCGGAACTCATCGAACAGGACCGTGGAAAGATACCGCTCGCCCGCGCTGGGGATGATTACGACGATCAATTTGCCGGCGTGCTTCGGGTTGCGCGCCAACTGCAGCGCGGCATGGACCGCGGCTCCAGCAGAGATGCCGACCAGCAGGCCTTCTTCCTTCGGCAGCCGCCGCGCCATCGCGATGGCGTCGTCATTGGTCACGGGGATAATCTCGTCGATGAGATCCGTCCTCAGAATCTTGGGGACGAAGCCGGCGCCAAGACCCTGAATCTTATGCGGCCCCGGTTTGCCGCCGGAGAGCACGGCGCTGTCCGCGGGTTCCACCGCAACCGACCAAAAACCGGGCTTTCTGGCCTTGATGTACTCGCTCACTCCCGTCAGCGTGCCGCCGGTGCCGATGCCCGACACCAGAATGTCTGCTTTGCCGTCGGTATCGTTCCAGATTTCCGGCCCGGTCGTGTCGAAGTGAATCTTCGGATTGGCGGGATTGTTGAACTGCTGCAGCATGTAACTGTTGGGCGTCTCACGCAGCAACTCTTCCGCTTTTGCTATCGATCCCTTCACGCCGTTGGGGCCAGGCGTCAGCACAATTTTCGCTCCCAGCGCCAGCAGAAGAATTCTGCGTTCCAGGCTCATCGTTTCCGGCATCGTCAAAATAATGCTGTATCCCTTGACCGCCGCTACAAAAGCCAGCGCAATGCCGGTGTTGCCGCTGGTCGGCTCAATCAGCACCGTCTTGCCCGGCGTGATCTTGCCTTCGCGTTCCGCCGCCTCAATCATGGCCATGCCAATGCGGTCTTTCACGCTGCTCAGCGGGTTTTGGCTTTCCAACTTGGCCACCACTCTCGCCTGGCAACCCTTCGTCACGCGATGCAACTCTACCAGAGGAGTCCGTCCAATCAGGTCTGTTACGCTTGCGGCAATATTCATGGGTCATTCCTTTCTAAAATCCCAGATACCGAAAGCATACCGTCTTTTGCCCTCTTTAAGAATGGCCTGTCCTACTTATCTGCGGTAGCATGCTCGTCTGTGACCTCCCAACTTCCTTCGTCTACAAATCCTTTATCCGCAAAGGAATGGCCTGTCACCAGACCCAGCAGGAACCAGCAAAAGACGACCATCCCGAAAGCAAACAGCGTGTCGCCCGGGATCCGCATCCAGCGCAGATCGTTCATCAGGCCGGTCTGCAGAAACTGAGACGATCGCGCATACCAGGTTCCATGCTGCACCGAGGCCCACGCCTGCAGAATGCCAATGGGCAGCAGACTCAGCAGCACCATGAGCGAAAGACCGATATTGATCGACCAGAAAGAGATCGCCAGGGGACGGTCCTTCCACGCCCTGCCCGGCCGCAGCGCGCGCAAGCAAAACAACATCAGCCCCAGGCCAAGCATGCCGTACACGCCAAACAATGCGGTGTGGCCATGCACCGCAGTCGTGTTGAGGCCTTGCATATAGTAAAGCGCGACCGGCGGGTTGATCAGAAATCCAAACAACCCGGCTCCAACAAAATTCCAGAAGGCAACGGCAACGAAGAACCATATGGGCCATTTGTAGGCGGCGATCCACACCGCATTCGAGCGTTGCTGTCCCAGGCGTATGTTGTCCCATGCCTCAAAGCCAATCAGCACCAGCGGCACCACTTCCAAGGCGCTGAACACGGAGCCGAGCGCGATGACTGCCGCCCCCGTCCCGCTGAAATACAAATGATGAAAGGTGCCAACAATGCCACCGGACAAAAATATGATGGTGGAGAACAATACCGCTCGCGTCGCTGTTTGCACGCGCAGAAGATTCAGCCGGGTGAACAGGAAAGCGATCACTACCGTGGCGAAGACCTCAAAAAACCCTTCCACCCACAGATGCACCACCCACCAGCGCCAATACTCCGCAGTGACCAGGTTGCTGCGTTGTCCGTACATCAGTCCCGCGCCATAGAAAAGCGGAATGGCGATACTGCTGATGAGAAACAGCACCAGCAGGTGTCGGCCTTCCGACGGAACCGCAAGTGCTGGCCGCAGCGCTCGCCACATCAGCCACAGCCAGAAGACCAGGCCAACAAAGAGCAAAATCTGCCAGAATCTGCCGAGATCGACATACTCATACCCCTGGCTGCCGAACCAGAACCACAAATTGCCCAGCTTCTGTTCAATCCCCATCCATTCCCCTGCCAGAGAACCGGCGACAACCAGCACCAGCGCGCCAAACAGCAGATTGACGCCGAGTCGCTGCCCTTTCGGCTCATGTCCGCTGACTGCGGGGGCGACGTACAATCCCGTAGCCAGCCAGGAGGTTGCAATCCAGAAGATACCCAGTTGCAGATGCCAGGTGCGCGACACCGCGTAAGGAAACCACTTGGCCAGCGGAATGCCGTAGAAATGCGACCCCTCGACGCCATAGTGCGCCGTGATTATGCCACAGGCGATCTGCACCAGCGCCATGGTCGCCGCCACAAAAAAATACTTCATGGTGGCTCGTTGCGACGGCGTTGGATGCAGCCCGAGCAGTGGATCGTGCCTCGGCGGCAGCTCACGGATCGGGTCCACTTCGCGGGCCGCAAAATACCAGACCATCGCACCCACAGCGGCCAGCAGAAACACGAAGCTCAGGATGCTCCACACGATGGCCCCCGGCGTTGGCTGATTGCCCACCAATGGCTCATGGGGCCAGTTGTTGGTATACGTCACATTTTCGCCGGGCCGGTCTGCGGTGGCTGCCCAGGAAGTCCACCAGAAAAATGCCGCCATCTCCCGCTGCTTCACGGGATCGCTTAGCGTGTCGCGCGGAATGGCGTAGTTGTCGCGACCGTTTCCAAAAATGTTCGCGTAATACTTTTCCAGCGAATCGAACGCGGCCGCGCGTACCGGCAGGATTGTAATGTCACGAGTTGCGGGGTCGTAGGTATTGTGTCGTAACGAATCGCGCAGCCGCGCATCGAGCGCAGCCTTTTGCTCATCGGAGAGGGCCACGTAGGAAGTCGCTCCCTGCTGGCGCGCCCATGTATTCAGCGTGAACATGGATTCGCGATGCAGCCAGTCGGCAGTCCAGTCTGGCGCGACATACGCGCCATGACCCCAGACGGTGCCAATCTCCTGACCGCCGATCGACTGCCAGACTCCCTGTCCATCGGTGATCTCGGTCCCGGTAAACAACACCTTTCCGTCGGTGGTGACCACCTGATTGGGAATCGGCGGCGCATGGCTGATAATGTGGCGCCCCACGGCGCCGAGGATGATGAAAGAGCCGATGACAACAACGGATAACGCAATCCAAAGGCGTTTATAGGAGTTCAAGCAGCACCTCGTGTAGGCAGTGGAGAATGAATTTCAGGGCGAAGATGGGCGGGTGGGTGAAGCAGCGTTGCCGCGATGTTGACAGCGAACAGGGCAACCGCGGTCAACTCCACGAACGCGGAAAATGGCAGCAGCTTCCATGCGAAATTCCAATAGCTCTCATAGGCCAGCGGTTCCAGCGTCACACGTAGCAAGCAGCCGATATGCAACAGCAGCAGCGACCAGAACATCAGCCGCGTACTCCAAAGAATTCGCATACCGCAGAAGGCAGGCAGAACTCTCTGGCCAATGACGAAGACCATGCCCGCGATGAAGCCCACTGTGAGCGCATGGCGGCTGGCACCCCAGATGCCGCCGGCATGGTCATAGCGCACCGCGAGCGCATCCAGCAAACACGACACCACCAGCCAGACATACGCAACGCGGATGAACAGTGGAAACGTCCTGGCAACATGCAACAGCTTGGCCGGCTGGACGGCCGGCTGCCACACATGCAGCGCGTGAATCGACAATAAAGCGGCAAGTAAAAAGACGGCGGCGGCGATCGGCAGCCATTGCAGAAACACTGCAACCACACCCGTCACACTCAGCCCATACGCGACCATCAGGCGAATGCCATCCGGCTTCTGAAATCCGGCAAACACCGGCAGCCAGCGCGCGTTGAAGCCCCAGATCGTCGGCACCAGCACGCCCCAGACCGCCAATACGACCAGTTGCAGATCGAAAACATGCGGTAGCGCGGGTGATGTTCCATAGATGGCCAGATGCGTCATGGCGAAAAAATTCACCGTCACCGCGACCAGAAACGCAATGGTGGATGCGATCACAATCCTCATCCAGGGTTCCATTGAGTGCGCAGGGTTTGCCGGCCGATGCCGCCGCACCGCGCGATAGAAGAGCAGGCAGGCAATCAGTTGCAGCGCGCCGGCGAGCGGCAATAGAATTCTCCATTGCCAGCCCGTAACGCCGCCGATCCAGCGCATTGCAATCCCCACTGTCCACAAGATCCACGAAGTCCATGCCGCGCGCACCGGAAATTCCAGCGTGCTTTGCATCTTTGTCAGCGAATAAAATCCAATCCCCAGAATGAATGAACCAATCCATCCAAAGATTTGCGCCTGACCGTGCGCCTGCAACCATGCTGCGGACAGGCTGCTGAGGGTGCGCTGCTGGGAGATGCCAATCAGGTTCCACACTCCCAGAAATGTCCCCGGCAGCAGCATGAACAACATGCCGCTGACGATGAAGGCGGTCACCAGCCGCTGGCTGTGCCGCTCCATCGAGACCCGCACCGTATTCGCTGCTTGCTCTGGCGAAGGAAGCCGCGAACTCACGCCGTTCCCTTCGCTTGCGCCAAAGCGCGCGGGAAAAGGATATTGTTCTCCAGGTGAATGTGCTGATGCAGGTCCTGCTCCAGATCTTCCAATGCGCGATAGAGGGCGCGCCACGTGGGGCAGGCCGCAGCCGGCGGCGTGTAATCGCCGGTCAGACTACGCAGTTCGCGCAGCTCCTCGCCGGCCTGGTCGTGGTCCGCCATCATGCGCGTAATCGGCTGCTCCACGCTGCCAAACATGGGCGGCAAGGCCGCTCTCTGGTCGCCTTCCAGCTTCCCGATATAAGGAAACAGGATGGTTTCCTCACAAATAAAGTGGTGAGCCAGTTCGGCGCTGACCACGGCGAAAACCTTGGCGATCTGCGCGACTTCTGCATGACTGTCCCCGTGGCGCGCCTCCACCTTCGCCATCAGACCGCCGATCAGATGGATCTGCTCGCGCGTAAACGCATGATGCCTGCCGACGATGTAGTCGGCCAGATCTTTCAACGGCACATTCTGCCATTGAACTTCCGGCGTGTTTGTTTTCTGTTGTTGCAATTCCAGCTCTTTCAGCACGGGATCGACGTCGACCTGCCGCCGCGTGCAGGCTTCCGCCAGCGTATGTTTCCCTCCGCAGCAAAAATCGATGCCGAAACGCTCCAGCACCGGGATCGCGGTTGGAACTTCCACCGCAATGTCGCGAACTTGTGTTTCCGTTGTGATGATCATGATTGGATCTCCCAGTTCCGACAGTAGTGACCGGGTGTATCCAACTCAGTGACTTAAATCACCCGGCCGCTGCCAATCGCCCCATTCGGTGAAATGTGTGTCCGATGATTGCCAATCTCAACACCCATGCGGCAAGATGGCGCTATGTCGCTTGAGCGCCGCATGGAAGTGTTGGCCAAGTCCGCCTGGTTCCAGAACCTGCCTGTACCTGCCCTGGCGGAACTGGCGGCGCACGGCCGGGAGCGCAAGCTTTCCCGTGGCCAGATCCTGTTTACCGCCAACCAGCCTGCGGAAGGAATGTATGTCGTGTTGTCCGGCTCCGTGCGCGCCTTTCGTGAAAACGTCGATGGTCGCGAGCAGACGATCCATGTGGAGGGCGTCGGTGGCACGCTGGCCGAAGTGCCCGTCTTCGATGGCGGCCCGTATCCTTCCAGCACCATGGCGGAAGAAGATTCAGAGTTGCTGTTCCTGGCGAAAAAAGATGTCCGCCGTTTCCTGCTGCAACATCCTGAGGCGGCCCTCACCGCACTGGCGATCCTGGCCAGGAGACTGCGCACGGTCGCTTCCCTGGTCGAGCAACTCGCCTTGAAAGATGTGACCCAACGACTGGCGACGCTGCTGCTGGAGGAGGCCCGCCGGAAAAATCCGGCGCTGCTGGATGGCGTCTCGTTTTCCATGCCGCTGTCGCACACGCAACTCGCGTCGCGGCTCGGCTCCGTGCGCGAGGTGGTCACACGCAGCCTGCAGAAGCTGGTGCAGCAGGGAATCGTGGCCATTCATGGCCATCGCATCGTGATTCTCGACCTGCAGGCGCTCCAGGCACAGACCGATCCGCATTCCAAGCCCGCGCTAACCAACGCCGTCCGGCGCTAGCTTCCGAACACTCAACCGGAGCCCGCCCTTGCAAAACGCGCGCCAGTGACCAGAATTGGCCGCCCATGGCTCTGTGATGCACGTCACAGAGGAATGTTCGCAGGAATGAGAACGTATTCCTAAGTGTCTGTCTTCGGAGGTTGGGTATGACCTATCTCGACGCGGGGCATATCGAGGCCCTTTCCCCGGAAGCATTTCGCACGCGACACCCCTATCCCTGGATCAGCATTCCCGGGACGGTGACAGAGGAGGGTTTTCAGCGTCTTCGCAATGCCATGCCGAACGTGGAGAAGTTCGATCGTAAGGTCGGCGTCAAGCGCGGTCATGGGCAAGCTCCGCACGACCGCTACATCCTCCACTACAGGCCTGGCATCGAGTTGCCGGAACCCTGGCGGGAATTCGTCGCCGAGTTGCAAGGAGATGCCTACCGGTCATTTCTGCGCAGAATGCTGGGGCCGCAGGAATTCATCCTCACCATGGAGTGGTATTACGCCTGGCAGGGATGTTCGGTCTCGCCGCATTGCGATGCCCGGCGCAAGCTGGCAACACATATCTTTTACTTCAACACGGAAGAGGATTGGGAAACGGACTGGGGAGGTCAGATCCTGATGATGGACGATGATGGACGATTCAAGCCCCATTCCGCTCCAGCGTTCGACGATCTGAAAGTCGCCGCTTCGCTGGTGCCGCGGGGGAATGAAAGCTTGTTTTTCCAACGCACAGAACATTCCTGGCACGGCGTGCAGCCACTCGAATGCCCATCCAACAGCTTACGAAAATTGTTCATCGTTACCGTCAACGTCCCCACGTTCCAGGTATGGTGGCGGCGCGTGCGCGGCAAAGATCCGGACGGATATCGCATCGGCGCGTCATAAGTAACAAGGCCGCGGGTGCTGTCTACTCGCTGCGTCAGGTAGAAGAAAGCTTTATCGATGGCCTTGCGGCCGTCGAGGAACTTTGGAATTCAAATCGAAGAAGGTGGTACTTCATGTCTCCAACAGAAACGATTGTCGGCACAACCGAAACGCATACTCCGGTCTGCAAAAAAGCCATCACCGAACCAAGGGTGTTGAACGAGGCGTACGAATACGCAAAACCATCGTCGTTCTCGCGCGGACTGCGGCTGGATATTAAAGGTGTCGCCATCTTGATGATCTCCGGCACCGCCAGCATCGACGAACACGGAAAGACCGTCCATGTCGGGGACTTTCGCGCACAGATGTTGCGCACGCTGCACAATATTACAGGACTGCTGGCGGCCGAAGGCGCCACCTGGAAGGACGTCGTCCGGACCAGTTGCTATCTACGCGACATTGAGCGCGATTACGATGAGTTCAATGAAATACGCACACAGTTCTTCAAGGAACTCGGACTCAGCCCTCTGCCGGCCTCGACCGGGATTCAGGCGATTTTGTGCCGCCCGGATCTACTGATTGAAATTGAAGCGATGGCGATGTTCGAGACCGACCGCGGGAGCAAATGACCCGCGGCAGTATGGAGTCTCCAGTCAGGTACGCGTCGCGAACTTCATCGATAGGACTGGATGGCGCGGTCAAGATCGGCAAGCAGATCTTCTTCATCCTCAATGCCGACAGAAATTCGCACCAGGTCTTTTGGCAGATCGCGCTGCGCCAGCAGTTCCGCTGGAACGCTGGCGTGTGACATGTTGCCCGGCACGCTGATCGATGAGTTGACGCTGCCGAAACTGACGGTGATGCGAAACAGCTTGGTATTTTCTGCAATGGCTTTCGAAAGAGCGACGGAGCCGGTGGTGAAACTCAACACAGCGCCGGCACCGCGCGCCTGGGAACGCTGCAGCTCATATCCACGATCACTAGTCAGCCCGGGATAGCAGACCCGTTGGATCGATTTATGTTGGGTCAGATATTCCGCAATGGTCTGCGCGCTTTTTTGCTGGCAGTCTAAACGCAGCTTCAGGGTCTTCATGCCGCGCAGCAGCAGATAACAGTCGAAGGGCGCGAGTGCATTGCCTTCCGCGTTCTGCACAAAATAGATCTGCTCGGCGAGCGTCTGATCTTTCACTACGATGGTTCCTGCCGTCACGTCATGGTGGCCGCCAAGGAACTTTGTCCCCGAGTGCAGCACTACGTCCGCTCCCAGATCAAGCGGGTTCTGTAGATACGGCGACATGGTGCTGTTGTCCACGCAGAGAAGCGCACAGTGAGCATGCGCCATGGCAGCCAGATGGCGTAGATCTACCACGCGCAGCAATGGATTGGTTGGCGACTCCACGTAAATCAATTTTGTCTTTGCGGTGATCTGTCGTTCGAAATTTTCAAGATCGCACGCGTCCGCATAACGTGCCGTGATGCCGGTGCGCTTCAGCACTTTCGTAAACAGGCGGCACGTGCCGCCGTACAAATCGTTGTCCGCCAGTATCTCGTCGCCGTTCTGCAACAACTTGGTCGCGGTGGCAATGGCGGCCATGCCGCTGGAAAAACAATAACCATGCGTACCGTTTTCCAGCGATGCAATCTGTCTTTCCAGGACCGCGCGGGTCGGGTTGCCGCTGCGGGAATAATCGTATTCGCCAAACTGGTCTGCAAATTCCTGCTCGAAGGTTGCGGTCTGGTAGATCGGGGTTGAGATCGGACGAAAGCGATCTCCAGGCGCGGGATCAAAACTTACCAGGCGGCTAGCGAGCTTCATGGCCAACCTCTTTCGCTGGTGCGTTGCATCCCGAGGCTGCGAATGCCTGCTCTAAATCGCGGATGATGTCCTGCGGAGCTTCGAGTCCAACCGAGAGTCGGACCAAACCATCCGCGATGCCGAGGCTATGACGCAACTCCGGACCAAGGTCGGCGTGGGTTGTCGAAGCGGGATGCGTAATCAGAGTTTCCAATCCTCCCAAACTTTCCGCGCGCAAGCAGAGCTGCACGCTGTTCAACATGCGAATGGTGGCGTCGTATCCGGCTTTCAACTCAAAGGCAATCATGCCGCCTGCCGCGCTCTGTTGTTTTTCCGCCAAGGCTTTTTGCGAACAGGAAGCGAGTCCTGGAAAATAAACTCGCGCCACCGCTGGATTGCACTCGAGCCACTCCGCAATGGTGTGTGCGTTTTCGCAGTGGAGCTTCAACCGTGCCGGCAGAGTCTTCATTCCCTGCAGCGTCAGCCAGGCCTCGAATGGCGCCTGCGTGGTGCCGATGGTCTTGCGAATCAAGCGGAATCGATCGAGTAGCTTCTCATCCTGCGTGGCCAACGAGCCGCCGACTGTGGCGTTATGGCCGTCAATGTACTTCGTCGTCGACAACAGAGAAATGTCCGCGCCCAGTTGTAGAACATTCTGCAGAATCGGCGTCATAAAGGTATTATCGACCGCCAGCAAAATCGAATGGCGTTTGGCAATCTCCGCAACAGCAGCAATGTCCGTCAACTTCAGCGTCGGATTGCCCGGCGTCTCCAAAAAAACAATGCGCGTCCTTGGCGTGATGGCAGCTTCAACGTTTTTCGGGTCGGAAGTGTCCACGAACGATGCGGTGATTCCGAGATGGTCCAGCACTTCGCGAAACAGGCGCATGGTCCCGCCATACACAACGTCGGTCAGCACGACGTGATCGCCGGCTTTTAGCACGGAGAGAAACAGCGTGGTGACCGCGGCCATGCCAGTCCGAAAACAAACGGCCGGCGGCGTGCACTCCAGGGCTCCAATTGCTTTCTCAAGCGCGTCCACGGTTGGGTTCGATACGCGCGAGTAACTATATCCCTTGTCGACGCCCACCGCATCATGAACGAAGGTGCTGGTCTGATACAGGGGAAACAGGATTGAGCTGGCGTGGGACTCCAGCGATCGTCCGCCATGAATCGCGACGGTAGAAATATCTAAATCGGGTGTGCTCAAAATACTATCTCCATTCGGGCTGATGCGCTGATTCTGGGAAGAAACTGGCCGTGGCGGGGACGCCCCAAGTGGCTGCCAAAATGAAGATTGAGCGGGATAACTCAGACTTCAGAAGCTGGCCTGCGACCGCCTGGGGCGCGCATGGCAATATACATTCGAGAAGGTCGAATCATCATCGCTCGGCAGAACTCCACTACCAAAGAAGTTGCTACATTGTAGCATAGGAAGATTGCGATTCCGATGGCCAATCCCCGGCGCGGATCGGAAGAATTGCAGGGAAAAATGCTGCTGAAGATCATCCAATCTGGACATCCCGTATTGCGTCGGACAGCGCGCGCGCTCGCGCCGAAAGACATTCGCAGTCCTGCCATCCAGGACTTGATCGAACACATGCGGGAAACGCTGCGCGATGCGCCCGGAGTCGGTCTGGCAGCGCCGCAGATCGGACAATCGCTGCAATTAGCAGTGATTGAAGATCGCGCGGAGTATCATAAAACGGCGACCGAAGCCGAACTGAAGGAACGACAACGTGTGCCCGTCGACTTCCATGTGCTCATCAACCCGCAGATTGAATCGCTGTCGCCTCCGCAGGTTTCCTTCTTTGAAGGTTGCCTGAGTTTGCCGGGATTTATGGCGGAGGTTCCACGGTCGCGCTCGGTTCGCGTTACCTGTCTCGATCATCACGGCAAGCCTCGTGTCATCGAGGCGGAGGGATGGTATGCGCGCATCCTGCAACATGAAATCGATCATCTGAACGGAAGACTCTATATCGACCGCATGCAGAGCCAGACTTTTTCGACGTTAGAAAACTACCAGCGTCACTGGAAAAATCAACCATCCGCGCGCTGACACAATTTAGGCGCAAGTACGGTAAATTGCGGTTGCGGCCGGGCTGCGCGAAAAGAGTTTTCACCGCAGCAGGTTTCCGTCTTCTGGGATCGGCCAAGAGCGCCGATGGTGAAAGTGGCTAACGCGCTGGTCTGCAAAACCAGTATTCGTGAGTTCGCCACCCACTTGTTGCTCCATAAAATAAATAACTCACGACGTTTTAGTTCCAGCTTCCAGGTCTAAACCCACCGCCTTTCAGGCGGTAAGCTTTGAGCGTCCGTGCTAGATTTGGCGTGTGATGGTGGAGTACAGAAGGAGCGCGCACGCGATTTGGGACGTGAAGTAGCACGTAGAGTGGATTACGAAGTACCGGTATAAGGTGCTGCGCGGAGAAGTGGCGGAG
>JAJZCA010000416.1 GCA_021798735.1 Acidobacteriota bacterium
GTGGGTCGGGATGGCCCAGGGGGACCTCTTCACGATCAAGTCAACCGGAAACGAGACGTACCTCGGAACCACGAGCCAGGGATTCCCGATCTACCTGGCCGCGCGCGACGGAAAGCTGACCGGCACCGTGCTTCACGTCGCGTCCGCGAAAGTCACGATTCGCTTCGATCACGACTTTAACCACATCCTGGTTGCGCTGCCGGATGGCACGCGGCAGGAGTACAAGCGCGAATTCTGATCTCGACCACCGGCGCCGAACAACACCCCACTCTGCCCGGCAAACCGACCACACCCTGATATCGTGACATCACTGGAGCACACCATGACCAATACGTCCGATCATTCCACCCGCGACCAACGTCTGCATGCCGAGGATGAGGCACGCAACATGATGCGTAACCCCGAAGCGCTCTCCGATGAGGACGGCTACAAAGTGCAGCGCGCCGTTCTTCAAGCTCCGGCCATCCTCACCGAGGAGAGCATGTGCACGGCCGAGGACACGTTCCGCGCTGACAGCTACGCCGAGGTCCGTCGTGTCGCGTTCGGCATATTGAAGCACTCCGGCCTCCAAATTTGCGACCGAACCGTCAGTAACCGTCAGCTTGCCGTCGAACAAGCGGAGTTTGTCGAGGAAATTGGAAGTTACATCGAGTATCTGAAGGCCATTGTTCTGTTGATGGAGACCGCTGAATTTCGCGTGAAACTGGCATTGACCATGCGCGCGGACGTAGAGGACGTTGTGCGCGAAGGTAAGGCGGTTTTCGCCGCGCGCAAGCACTCGGAATCCCTCTCGAACTGATCCGGAGTCCCCACCATGACGCGCAATCGGATCAGAGGGTCTCACCCATGACAACGCTCCAGCACCAGACGATACCCCGCGCGCTCCTCGCCAACCTCCTTCCGGATTGGCGGGCGAGCATGGCGGCGCTCGCCCGCCAGCTTCGCCGGGCCGCCAAAGGGCAGCACGGCCGCACTCACGCCGGGTTGCTCCGCGCTGCCGTGGCTTGCGAGCAGGCAAGCTCAGCGAAAGCCGCCGTGGAGGCAGCTTGCCGGGCGCACCTGGCTGCCCAGGATGCCGTGGTTGCCCCTGTGGCCAGCCGTACCCAGTTGCAGGCTGGATTCGTCGAACTCGTCGCCATCGTCGCGTTAAGCGCAGCCAGAGTTGCACGGGATATCGACGCGGCCGGAATGGGTCTAGAATGAGGCGTCCGCTGAAGGACGCTAAACAGATGGTTTCTCATGGCTGCCAAGCCTGCACACAAGAAAAATCCAGCCGCAGTCGCGCTCGGCCGGCTCGGTGGCCTCAAGGGCGGAGCAGCCGGCGGCCGGAAAATCTGGGAAGGGTTGACCCCCGAGCAGCGCTCAGAGAAGGCGCGCAAGGCCGTCAAGTCACGGTGGGCGAAGGCACGCGCGGAGCGGGAAGCTGAGCTGAAGAGGCGCGCGAAGAAGGTCTGATAGCCCCCAGATTCGACGAAGCGTAGATGACAGCACACTTGAAGCCAGTTTCTTTACCGGCGCCGCACACGACGTTACCTGTCACCATCGTGCACTTTCCGCCGCACGGCCCTGTGGCGATAACTCTCCTGCATACGCCGTTCGATTGGGTCACTGTCGTGCTGGTAGCAGCGACTATAGTCCTTGCGTTCTTTACAGCACTCCTCTGGCACACCACCGGCACCTTGGTGCGCGGCACGGTCAAGAGTTCAGAGCACCAGTTGCGCGCCTACGTTGGCGTTGACGGTATATCGCTGATAGACCTGCATCTTCGTACCGAGACGTATCAACTGCCAGATACGAAACCCGGAAGCCGTCTGCCGCACAAGATCGACGTGCAGATGAGAAACTTTGGCGACACTCCTGCCAATCGCGTGGATTTCATCGCAACTATCTGGAAGGAGAATGCGCCTCTTCCCAACGATGACGAGGTTGACCGACTTTTGGCAACTGAGAAGGAGCGATGCAACTCCATTCCTGGTGCCTTTATACCCAGACATTCCATCTTCCCGGCGCAAACGGCGCCCATGCAGATTTACCTGTCTGATTTGATTCCTTTTCGCCAAGTTCTTGCGGATCAATTGAGAAATGTTTTTGTCATAGGACGCATTGATTATTCCGATATATTTGATAACCGACACACGACGCGTTTCTGCTACTTCTTCGACAAAACCCGAGATCCAGGGAAAGAATTTGCTGCATTCTGTCGCTACAACGAAGCAAGCTAGCAGCAATTCATCGAACAGCCCGGATCGTCGAAATATCACACCTCGATCACCAACGTTGGATTGAAGTTCGGATTTGAGCCTGGGCGCGGAACGTCCCGCGGCGCGCTTCCAGGTGGAAAACTCAGGCCCGCGGCTTGCGCCAACGTTTCAAACACCTCGGCCGACCAGGGCCGGCGGCCATCCCCCCGACCATTACAGACCACGCGCGTTCCGCGCTCGACGTATTCGAGCGATGCGTGGACGTGTCCGTGAATCCAGAGATCCACGCGCGCCCCCATCATGTCTCTCAAGTCGCTCGCATACGCTGCGGCTCGGTAGTTTTCCTCATGACATCGCCACATCACTTAG
>JAJZCA010000417.1 GCA_021798735.1 Acidobacteriota bacterium
CCAACCCAGATTTTCAGGCTTTCCGGGGTCAGCGCCCCGGCCCATGCGTGCAGGTCGTCCTGGATTGGGCTGGAGGTTGGCAGCGATAAATCATTTAGCATAGGGAGCAATTCCGTTCTAAATTCAACGTGTCGGCAGTTTCCTGGTGTCAGCGCGATCGAGGATTCCTACCCACTTTTCATAATAAAGAACTTACGCGTAGGCACCGGCTGAGACGCGCAGACGGTTGCATCGAAAAGCAAGCAGTCGCATCTTAAGGGGCGGGCAAAACCTTGCAGAATCAGAGAGAAAGCGAACGTTACAAGCAGCCGTATGGCCCCTTCACCGGGTACTGAAGTGCTGAACAGCACAGCCCAGAGGTTGCATCGGACCGCAACCCTGATATTATGCCGCAGTTGCACCTGAAAGAAGGTGCGGGAAAATGACGATGACAGAATCCGCTCAAAATGTTAGCTTGCACTACCTTCGCTCGCGGCTTGGCCGCATTTGCGTTGCCATCATTGGCAGTACACCCCAGGAAATGCTGGAGAAGGCGGAAGAGGCTGTTCGAGAAAACACCTTGATCGAGTTTCGCCTGGACTACCTGCCCAAGCCGCTGGCTGCGCTGCCGAAATTGAAGAATTTCCTGGAACTCCGCCGCGAAGTTACGGCAATTGCCACCTGCCGCCGCAAGGTGAACGGCGGAAAGTTCGCAGGCCCCATTGCCGGCGAACTGGAAGTGCTGTCGAAGGCCGCCGCCGCCGGTTTCGATCTGCTGGATGTGGAGTTGCAGACGGCCGAGTCGATGAAGCCGTCCGACTGGAAGAAGTTGCGCGCGCCTGGGGCGGCCCTGCTGGTCTCGTATCACGACTTCAAGGCGACCAGGGACCTGGAAAAGATTTACGCGCGGATCAAGCCGCTGCAGCCGGACTTTATCAAGATTGTGACCACGGCACGTTCGCTGGCCGACAACGTCACCATGATGCGGTTTCTGGAGTCCAAGCGCGATGAAGGCAACGTCATCGGCATCTGCATGGGCGACCATGGCGTCATCAGCCGCGTGCTGGGCCTGCGCGCCGGCAGCCGGTTTACCTTCGCTTCCGCCACTGTGGGCGAGGAAACCGCCCCAGGGCAAATCGCCGCGCGCACCCTTACAGAGGCGTATCGCGCCGATCAGGTCGATGCGGGAACCAAGGTCTACGGTGTCGCCGGCAATCCGGTAGTGCATTCTTTGTCGCCCGTGATGATGAATACCGCGTTCCATCGCGAAACCGTCAATGCTGTCTATTTGGCCTTGCAAACGGACAAATTGGCCGATCTGCTGCTGTTAATTCGCGAGGTTCCTGTACATGGAGTTAGCGTTACGATGCCGTTCAAGCAAGAGATAATGAAACACCTGGACAGAACAGACGCACTTTCCCAGAAGATTGGCGCTTGTAATACGGTGGTTCGCTCGCAGGATGGCAAACTGATCGGCTACAACACCGATGTGACTGGGGTGGTCCGACCGCTGGAACAGCGGATGGATTTACGCAAGGCGAAGGTCCTGCTGCTGGGGGCCGGAGGAGCGGCGCGGGCAGCGGCTTTTGCGCTAAAACAACGAGGCGCGGACGTTTTCATTCTGAACCGAACGCCACAGACCGCGCAAAAGCTGGCGCGGGAGGCGGAGGCCAAGACGATTCGGCGCGATCAGGTCGCCAAGACAAGTTTCGATGTCATTTTGAATGCAACGTCGGTCGGGATGGTTGGCAGCAAACAGCAGACCATTCTGGAGGAAAAGGAGCTGAACGCCAAGTTGGTTTTCGACATGGTGTACAGCCCGATGGACACTCCGTTATTGCGCATGGCCCGCGGCAAAGGGCTGGCAGTCATTACAGGTGCGGAGATGTTCGTTCAGCAGGGGGCAGAGCAATTCCAGCTTTGGACTGGTAAGCCGGCCCCGCGAGAAGATATGTGGCGTGTAGTGACCCATGCTCTGCGCGCCCGCACCGAAACGGGGAAACAAGATGTTTAAAGTGCCGATGAAGAGAGGAGACACCGGACAGCGGACCGAACTCGTCGATACCCGCCGACCGGTGGACAAAGATCCTATGGTACGTCGAGTTTTGCGAATTTGTGGGGACATGCTTCCCTATCTTGCCTGGATGATCCCATTGGTGGACCGGATGGTAGGCCCGAAACGCGAAGCTGCTGTAGCTCCCGGTCTGATGACACTGAGCGCTGACCTCAGAAACGATCTACGCAGCGAACTGAAGCAGCACCTCGCCGCCATCCAGGCGGCGCAAGTGGATGTGACCCCTGCGATTGAAGAACAGCAGCGCCGGCTGGAAAAGCTCGAAGAGCACGCGTCGGAACTGAATCACTCTTTGACGAACCTCTCCGAAGATCAACTGGACCTGGCCGATCAGGTGCGCGCCATGGCCGGCTGGGTGCGCAACTCCGCTGTCGCCGCCCTGTTTCTGCTGACGTTGATGTTCGTCCTCAAGCTGGTGCAGGCCATCCACGGGCACTAAAGTCGATTGCCTTCGTCGATCGCCTCCTGCTGTTACGCAAGGACCTGTCCATCTGCGTGACCGCGTCC
>JAJZCA010000055.1 GCA_021798735.1 Acidobacteriota bacterium
CAGCCAATCCCACAACGAGGATACTCGCCGACCAGAAAGTATGTGCAGTCCGGGGCCGACGTCTGCACTTTTGTGCGCGAAGTTGTCGGCTGCGGCGCTCCCCGGCAGACTGAGCGATAGATTGTCCTTTCCAGGCGCGGTGGCCCGCACCCCCCAGACAACCTGATGCCGATCGGGAATGCGCACCGAAGGCGTTTCCAGTGTGATGTTCTTGCCGTGCAGCTCCGGGGAAATTGTGTTCAAGTCCAAGTTGTCCGCCATGCGCGCGGTAACGATCGTATCTTCGCCGACCCGCAGCGCACGATGTCCGTAGACCGTATCCAGCAACATTGTCAGGGCGATGATTGGCAGAATGACGACAGCGGCAGGCTTCAGGATCAGTCCAAGGTAGCGAGCATTCCACAGCAGCAATTGTCCCTGGGCGCGAAAGACCAGCCGTGGTTCGTCGCCGAACAGGCGGAATTCGTACAGCGCCGCGCGGATCCTTCGCTTCGCCAGTGTGATTCCTTCGGTGTTCGAAAATCTGCCGAATACCGGAAGAATCGCGATGCCTGTCAAAATGCCGAGGGCCGTCAAACTGATTGCATAGGTGGCGGAAGACATCAGTCGAGGTATCCCAGGCCCTTCAGCTTTAAGACGATTTCCTCATCGGATTGTGCGTCGTCCAGCTTGGCAATTTCCTTGTCAAGCACGTGCTCCACAAACTCCTCCGGGGAGCTGTAGCCGCCTGCCTGAGAAACTCGTTTCACTTTCGCCCATAATTCTTTTTTCAGCTTGATGGATGTTCCCGCCATATTTGCCTCCGTCTCAGAACATGGAACGGCCACGCATGTCCTTCGGTGCGGAAACGCCGAATTCATGCAGTAACGTCACCGGCACATCTTCCAGCCGGGGATGTTCGATTTTACATTTTCGATTGCTAAGAAACGTTCCGGGAACTAGTTCGGGAGCGACGCAATGATCTCCGCGCCACTGGTCTTTATTGTCCTCAATCACGGCAACAGGAATTTCTCCCAGCGCAGTTTCCCAGGAGGACCGATAGCCTTTTTGCCAGCCGACAATCAAGTCCGGCGCCAGCTTGACGGCCGGCCCGTGGTAGACCTGATCGCTTTGATACACCTTGTACACCGCCGAATTGCCATTCAAGGGATCTTTCAACGTTTCCAGACGCGCCGCGATCTTCGCGGCCACCTGGTCTCGCATGGCCGGCGGCACGATTCCGTTTTTTTCCCGTCCTGCAACGTTAATGTAAATCGAGTTCAGCCCGATGGAATACGCCTGCGTGTGTGCCCAGTCCACGTGCGTCAATGTTCCATCGTCCTTGCCCAGGTTTGCCGGATTGTCGACCGCTAGAAAGCCCTCTTTATACAGCCACGTATTCACATTCACGGCACGATCGAAGCTGGTAAATCCGTGGTCGGAGATGACCATCAACGTCGCATCCGGAGCCGTCCTCATCACGTAGCCGACCTCGGTATCCACTCGTTGGTAGATCTTCAGAAGATCAGCCTCGTACTTGCCCCACAGCATGTGCGAGCCTTGATCGACTGGCCCGTAGTGCAGGAACAAAACACCATTGCGCAGGCGGGGAAGCTCGTAGTTGAACATGCGAAATTCGTCGTCACTGACGAAATCAATTTGCTGCTCAAATTCTTGTCGATTCAATACTCCCGAGCGCCAGGCGGCAGTGTCCTCGGCAATTCCTTGCGTGTAATAAGGTCCAATCGCCTTGGCCAAATCCGCACTGAACGAGGGCGGCGTCGAAATGGGAAGCTCGGGTGAGCTGGGATCGATGTTGACCGGCGAGACGTAAATCTCAAACTCCGGATTGATCTTTTTCGCGTACACGCGGAACATGCCATTTGCGGTTTTGATGCCAGGAATGATTGGGAAATGCACGTGAATCCATCCCGACCACTCACCCTGGCGAAGAATAAATTTCTGCTCGTCTACTTCAAACAGCGCCGCCGGATGGTTAGGATCGCGATGCACCATAAGAGTGACCGTCGAACGCCTGTGGTCCTTGCGCAGCGTGTTTTCCGGACCTCCCACGACTAGCGAGACCTGGTTGTCGTTCACGGTCACTGGAACGATGATTCCGCCTGGAACGTCATGCGCTACCGCCAGCGGATCGTCCGTGAAGTCGGTGAATGTTCCGTAGGTACCGCGCAAGTCGGGTGTGCCCATGCCGGAAAGTGTCAGACTCTTCGATGGCAGCGGTGGAAAATTGTTGGGCATGCGAAGAATGATGGAGCGAACGCCTGCCTTATCTAAAATCTGCCAGAACGCTTGGCCTTGCAGAAATCGCTCTTCGTGTCCTTTGGAAATAGGAAGGGCGTATGGGCCAATCGAGACGGTATGACTCGGCATGTCCACATCGGCCATGGAAGACAGCAGCGTCATGGTTTTTGGATCGCGCAGGATGAAATCGAACATGCCGTCACCGCCCGGGCCCATGCCAGTCATGACGGAAGACCATGCCACCGGACTTTGCGGAGGGATGGTGGTACCCAGGCGCTGAAAGTCGCCAATTTGTCGCAGATGGTCCAGGTTAGGAAGTTGGTCCCAGTGCCGATCGAGAAACGCCGGATCCATGCCATCGATGCCAAGCACCAGAATACGTTTGCCGTACGCTGGCTTGTGCCGATGACAGCCCGTTACCAGAAAACAAAGGCCGACGGCAAGTAGAGCAGCTAGTGCGATACCGCCGCGCTTCCACAGGCTCCAGTTCATAACGCCAGCGATGTTCCTTCCACCCACTGCGGAACTTCGACGCCGAACAGATGGAGTGCCGTAGGCGCGAGGTCTTCAATGCCGGGATCAGTGCTGTTGACGGGACGATTGGCGAATAATACTCCGGGAACCAGCACCGGATCGACACAGTGGTCGCCGCTCCATGCCTTGGTGTTGTCTTCGAGGACATGCCGGGTCACTTTGCCAACCGCGCAGTCCCACGACACGCGATATCCCTTGTGATAGCCCACGAGCATGTCTGGCGCCGCCTGCAGATAGGGTCCCTGGTACAGGTCGGACGTCGCGTACACGGTGCGGATCGGCGCCTCGCCGGTCTCTTCGCGCAGCGCCGTAAGCTTTTCGATGATCTCTCGCCGCAGAGATTCCGCCTCTTTTCCAGGAGCTACAATGCCTTGCGCTTCTCGACCTTTGATATTCATATACATGCCGCCCAGGCCGAGTGCGTAGGCGCGAGTCTTGCTCCAGTCGACGCCTTCAAAAAAGGAACCTGCTTCGGCGTCCGGTTTCAATGTGAGATAGCCGTGCTGATGCAACCAGGAATTGAGGTTGACGCCGCGACGAAACGCACAGAACCCATGATCGGAAAGCACGTAGAGCGCGGTGTCGGCATCGACAAACGGCAAAGTTTCGCCGACCAGCGCGTCCATCCGTTGATACATTTCCTCAATCGTCTGCTGGTACCGGTCGTTGCCGCTCATATTGCCAAAGAACATGTGCTGCACGCGATCACTGGTATCGAAGACGCAGGCAACAACGCCGCGACGGGTATTCTTCAGCGCGCTCAAAAACATTCCTTTGCGTTCCTCGAAAATACTGTAGGCCTGGTCGAGAAACGCCGGCTCGTCGATCACGCCTTCATTCAGCGCCCAGGTATCTTCTGCCATGCCGCACGTCGCGTAGGAGCCGAGCAGGTCGGCAAGATATTTTGCGTAGTAAGAAGGATGGCTGATGGGAAGCGCGGGTCGTCCTGGATCGATTTGAATCGGCGACATATAGATGCTGCATTCTGTGTCGTATTCCGTCAGCATGAACCGCACGATGCCGCAGGCTTTGGCTCCGACGACCGTTCGAAATGAGAGATGCAGCCAGCCTGTGTATTCGCCGCGTTTCAGTTGCACGCGGTGTTCCTGTACCCGTAATTCCAGCGTATTTTCGCTGCGAATTAGCTGGAAGGGAATACGCAGGGTCGGCTCCTCCGCGAGAAACGTATCCTGCGGGCCTTCAATGACGCCTTCAAATCCGTTGTCGGTGGGGCGCAGCGGATAGCGGCTGCCGTTTTCATACGTAGTTTTTTCGACGCGGGTGGTGAACTGCGAAAAACTTCCTTGTGTTCCCTTCAAATCTGGAGTGGACATAGCGGAGAGCATTTTTCCGTCGAACTTCTCCGGGGGGAATGTAATCGGCAGCCGCAAAATGGTGCAATCAATCCCGTGCTCGCCAAGAATTTTCCAGAAGGGTTTGCTTTTGCGCAGCAGCTCGACCGTCGGGCTGGAGGTGGGAATGCGCAGCCGGCCCAGGCGCAGAACCTTTCGCGGCCGTTCCACACGCGCGGAAGAAAGCTGTGGCAAGTAGGTTTTCAGGCTGCGATCCAGAAAATCGAAAATGTTATGTTTCGCCGGACTAACTCCAGTAGCAAATGTGGACCACGCGACTGGAGACAGGGAAGGGAACGTCGTTCGCAGACGATGATAGCTGCCGGTCTCGACAAGTTTCTTCAGATTTGGCAGCTTGCCCTCGGCGATGTAGCGCTCCGTTAGGCCAGGATCCAGCCCATCCAGTCCGAGGAAAATAATCTTCTTTACCTTGGCATCGCGAAAACCCTTGTGGCGTCGCAGCGTGCGCCATACCATGCGAAAGGGCCAGCTCAAAAAAGACAGCAAGCTGGCAAAAAATCCGACAATCAGCGTCAAGAACGAACTGATAAACGCAAAACCGGAACCGGGCCCGATATACGCGAGTTGGACCGCATGCGGGTTGTGATGCGCGATGACGAACCATCCCGCAGTTGCTGCCAGTGCCAGCGCCGCATCCTTTGCGGAGATGCAGGGAAATAGGTGCAGGGAGCGTCTCACCGCAGCTTCCCTTCGAGAAACGGAACCTCCAGCACTTTTGGGTGCTGCACGGGTCCGTGGCCGAAATATCCATCCTCCCCGAATAGCTCTCCATGGTCGGAGGTAATGGTGATGTAGGTATTTTTTGGAACCAGATCGAACAGCTCTTCAACCACAACATCGAGATACTTCACCGCAGCAATTTGCCGATGACGCAGATCGTCCATTTTTTTCTGATTGAAGAATCGCGTGCCCTTCAGCTTTCCGCCAACAACGGGATCCTGCAGGTGCTTGAAGACGCCATGAACGCCATGAATCCTGGGCCAGTCTTCTTCCGATTCCCCGGGCAACGCATAGGGATAGTGCGTCTCGCCCACGTTTAGCACCCAGAAGGACGGCCGCTCTTCAGAGAAATGCATTTCGCGCACCATGGCCCGCATGTCATTGTGCTTGTCCATCAAGCGAAAGCTATCGAAGCCGAGATTGATGGGAGTTTTCGGGTTTAACACCGGCAGCGAAACCCTCGCATGGGTTGCGTATCCCAGCGTGTTTTTCAGGAAGGGAGGCAGATACAACTGCGGCACCAGCGACTGAAACTTCAGGTCCTCGCAGCCAAGGCGCTGGTTATATTTCAGAAACTCGGTCTTGTAATATTCCGACGCGAAAATGTGCTTCGGGCTGCTGTGGGGCATCAGTCCCATCAGCAGATTGAAGTGCGAAGGCGCCGTCCACGAGGCATAGGACCATTTGCGCTCGACTGGGCCCAGCTTTCGCATGGTGCGCGGCCGCGCCCGCATAAACGAGTCGTAGCGGCAACTGTCGAAGACAACCAGAACGTAGTTATTGCGCTCAGCGTCTTTGCTTTCGCGGCTTTTGCTCATTTCAATGTGCTCACTATCTTACTTGCGATGATACGTTGTCATGCGGCGCTCTGCTCGGCGTTCATTGGATCGGGACCGCGTCCGATCGCCGGCATCGGTGCGAACTGCAATCCCGAGAAATACAGGGCCGCGCGGGAGCGCATCCCCGAGACGCTTGCCCCCTCGAAAGGACGGCAATACTTTTCGGATGCAGCTGTCGCAAATCGTTTCGAAAATGAATATTAGTTACGCGGAAGACGGGTTAAGATTTATATTGCATCAGAGCGATTCGCGGCTTGTCAAAGGTTGGACGATGCAGAAAACGAATCTAAGACTGGCCTCGACGCAAACATTAAATCGCTTCGCTCTGCAACGTGAACATGAAACCATCAGCAAACGCAACAGGACGTCACAGATTGGACCTCTCGAATCAGGATTGATTTCGGAAACCTACTCTATGGGCAAGGAAAAACGTGTGGGTAGGGAACGTGCAGTCTCGCGTGGAAAATCGAGATCTGGCTTGACTGTCTGGTTCACAGGGCTCAGCGGCGCTGGCAAAACGACCATCTGTCGCTACGTCCAGATGGAATTGGCAACGCGAGACATCGAAGTGGAAGTGCTCGATGGAGACGTCATCCGGAAGCACCTATGTAAGGATCTTGGGTTCTCCGAGGCGGACAGAAAAGAAAATATCCGGCGAATCGCGCATGTCGCAAAATTGCTCACACATCATGGAAAGATCGTTTTGGTGGCGGCGATCTCACCGTACAGAAGCAGTCGGGAAGAAGCGCGATCCATCGTCGGCAATTTTATTGAAGTATATGTGAATGCACCGTTGGCGGTTTGCGAGCAGCGCGACCCCAAGGGACTCTACCATAAGGCCCGCATCGGCATGATTCACGGATTCACTGGAATCGACGATCCCTATGAAGCCCCTGAATCTGCCGATGTGGAATGCTTGACGGGCGTCGAAAGCCCCAAAGAATCCTGCGACAAAGTGATGGCTGCGGTGCTTCAGTTTCTCAATCGCCAGTCCAAGTAACAGCGTGGATTGCGGATCGAGAATGCCGCCTCAGTGGGTGGATGCCTCAATGGTCTTTGGCTGCGATCGCGCAGGACCGTTGCCGCCAATCTTTTCCAGAATTGTTTTTGTGATCACGTAGAGCACAGGGATAAAAAAGAGATTCAACACGGTCGATACCAGCATTCCGCCAATAATGGTGGTGCCGATCGAATGGCGTCCGGCTTGGCCCGCGCCGCTGGCGAATGACAACGGCAAAATGCCGAGAATAAACGCAAACGACGTCATCAAAATGGGACGCAGGCGTAATTCGGCAGCCTCCATGGCTGCGTCTGCAATGGAACGGCCCCGTTTGCGCAACTGCTCGGCGAATTCCACAATCAGAATTGCATTCTTTGCAGCCAGGCCGATCAACATGACCAGACCGATTTGGCAGTAGACGTCGTCGGACAGACCGCGCCACGACACCGCTGCCAGGGCTCCCAGGACGGCCATGGGCACGGACAGCAGGATGATGAACGGCAACACAAAACTTTCATAGAGCGCAGCCAGGGTCAGATAGACCACCAGGATTCCAAGTCCAAAAATGATGGCCGCCTTGTTGCCGGATTCGATTTCCTGCAGTGCCAGTCCCGTCCAGGAATATTGCATGCCTTGCACTATATTCTTCGTGGCCAACTGCTCCATCGCGGTCAGGCCCTGGCCCGTGCTGATGCCCGGCGCAGAAGAGCCGTCGATTTCCGCTGATCGAAACAGGTTGTAATGACTGATGACCTGTGGCCCGGAAGTATTGACGAGCGTGACAAGGCTGTCGAGGGGAACCATCTGCCCGCTGCCGGAGCGCACATAAAACGATCGCAGGTCCTGTGCGTTGCGACGAAAGTTTTTGTCCGCTTGCACATACACCTGATACGAGCGGTTGTTGAAGATGAAGTTATTGACGTACGCCGAACCCATGTAGACCTGCAGCGCGTCGCTGATCTGGTTCAGCGGAACGTTCAGGACCTGGGCCTTTTCTCGATCAATACTGACTTGGACCAGCGGATCGTTCGCGGTAAATGGCGTGAAAAGTCCAGCGAGTTGCTTGCTTTGCCGGCTGGTGGCCACAATCTGGTTGGCGATGCGTGCAAGATCTGTAAGCGTATTCTGCCCGGTGTCCTGCAGTTCGAACTGGAAGCCGCCAAAACTGCCGATACCCTGAATCGCCGGGGGCTCAAACGGTATGACCAGCCCACCCGGAATGGCGAATAGTTGCCCTCGCAGGCGTCCCACCAGGGCTGCGGCGGAATGCTGCGAACCCTTCCGCTGGGAAAATGGTTTGAGAGCTGCAAAGATGATGCCGTAGTTCGATGCGGCACCGGAAAAACTGAATCCTGTTACCGCGAAGGAACCTGCAATCTCGGGCTGCCGTGCCAAAATGGCTCCCGCCTGCGCTGCGAGTCCGTCCGTATAGGAAAGCGATGCGCCGGGAGGGGCCTGGATCTGCAGAAAAATCAAGCCCTGGTCTTCCTGGGGCACAAAGGCGGTAGGCACATGCCGATACATGTACACGGTTGCGGCCAGCCCGGCCAGGAAGAGCAGAACCAAGACATACCGCCAACGCAATACCGAATGAATGCTGCGCGCATATCCACTGGATGTAGCCTTGATGCCCCGATCCACGGCATGTAAGAGTCCGTGATGGATTTTTTCCCGCCGCAGCAGAATGGCCGACAAGGCGGGGGACAGCGTCAGCGCATTGAATGCGGAAATTCCAATGGAAAACGCAATCGTCAAAGCAAACTGGCGATACAGGATGCCCGTGGTCCCTGGAAAGAAGGATACCGGCACAAACACCGCAATCAAGACCAGGGAAGTGGCAATGACCGCGCTGGTCACTTCTCCCATGGCATCGGAGGTCGCTTGATGCGCGTCGGTCGCTCCCTCGGTGATGTGTCGCTGCACATTCTCGATCACCACAATCGCATCGTCCACGACCAACCCCGTGGCGAGAGTGATTCCAAACAGTGTCAGCGAGTTGATCGAAAAATCGAACACTTTAATGAAGGCAAATGTGCCGATCAACGAAACCGGAATTGTGACGGCCGGAATGATGGTGGCTCGCCAATCCTGCAGAAAAAAGAAGATAACGATGATGACAATCAAGATGGCTTCAGCCAGGGTCTTCAGCACTTCGCGGATCGAGTCGCCGACCACCGTGGTCGTATCGAATGCGATCTGATATTTCAAGCCGGGCGGGAAGGACTTGGCCAATTTTGCCAGTTCTGCCTTCGCCTCGCGATCAACCGCCAGAGCATTCGCGTTGCTCAATTGCTGGACGCCCATGCCTACCGCGCTGAAGCCGTTATATTTCAGATCGGTTGCGTATGTTTGAGCTCCAAGTTCCGCGTGCCCAACGTCTTTCAGCAGCACGATCCCGTTCGTCGTATTCTTCAGGACAATATTGTCGAACTGTTGTGGAGCGGTCAGTCGCCCGAGGACATTGACGGCAATCTGATACTGCTGCTTCGGGTCGGCTGGTGGCGCTCCCAACTGTCCGGCTGCGATCTCGACGTTTTGTTGTTGCAGGGCGGTGACCACGTCCGTTGCGGTCAGGGCGCGTGCCGCCATTTTCACGGGATCCAGCCAAAGACGCATGGCGTATTTGCGCTCGCCAAAGATCATCGTGTTGCCGACCCCAGGCACACGCTTGATCGCATCGGCGACGTAGACATCCACGTAATTGCTGATGAACTGGTTGGAGTATTGGCCGTGGTCCGCGTAAAATCCTGCGCCAAAAACAAAATTGTTGTTGGCTTTATTAATCTCGACGCCATAGCTGTTGACTGTGGCTGGAAGCTGCCCCTGGGCGCTGGCGACACGGTTTTGCACATCGACTGCGGCGATATTCAGGTCATAGCCGGTCTTGAAGGTGATCGTGATCGTGCTGACTCCGCTATTGCTGCTGCTGGAGGTCATGTAGTCCATGCCCTCGACGCCGTTAATGGATTCTTCCAGAGGAATTGTGACGGCGGACTCCACCTCCTGCGCGCTGGCTCCCACATACGTGGCTGTTACCGTTACCTGCGGAGGCGCCAACTGCGGATAGAGCGAGATGGGCAAGCTGGGGATGACGACCACGCCGGCCAGGATAATGAGGAGCGCGCAAACGGTGGCAAAAACCGGCCGATGGATAAAGAAATCAACAAACACGTTGAGCTACCTCTGCCTCGCAAAATAAACGCGTGCGTTTTGGCTACGTTGATTGAAACTGTTACGGTCAGCAATGCGCCGGACATTTACGACATGGGTTGGACGGGCTCCCCATTGGCTAGAATTTGTATGCCGGAAACAATGACCTTATCTCCAACACTCAATCCGCTTTTCACTTCGTAGGAGTTTCCCGTCGTGCTGCCAAGCTGCACTGCTCTTTGTTCCGCGATATAGTGTCCGTCCTTGTTCGTTGCAACGTACACAAAGTGCTCTCCACCGATTTGTGTCACCGCCAACACCGGAACGGTGGGCGCGGACGTGGTGCTCCAGGTCACGACAGCGCGCACCAGTTGCGCGTTGCGCAGAACTCCGGGCCGGGCATCAATTTTTGCCTTGACCAGGATCGCTTGCAGTTGATCGTCCACCTGTGGCGAAACAAAATAAATTTTGGCATGCGCTATAGGGCTTCCGTCCGCCGTAGTAATTTCTACAGGCAGTCCAACGTGTACCTGGGAAGAGCGGTCGGCTGGAACATAGATGTAGGCCTCAAGCTGGGTATTGTCGTCTACGGTGGTCAGCGTGGTGGTTGAAGAAACATAATCGCCGATGTGCACCGGGACATCGCCCACGACGCCTGCGAACGGGGCCACGATGTGGAAATAAGCCAACTGCTGCTGTGCCGATTTGCGGGCGGCAACATCTGACTCGTACGTAGCCTTGGACGTGTTGAAGGTCTGCTCCGCCTGTTGAAACGCCTGTTTGCTGGTAATGCCGGAGGAGAACAGTGAGCGTTGCCGGACAATGTCTTTTTGATTGAATTCATAGATGGCAAGCGCTTGCTGCTCGGTCGCTTGCTGCTGCGCGACGATGGCTTGCTGTTGGCGGGGATCGATCTCCATCAGGCGTTGCCCGGGGTGTACATAATCGCCGGAATGAACAAAAATCTGCGTGATGTTGCCGCTGACCTGAGGCTGAATCGTCGCGGACCTGCGGGATTTAATGGTGGCAACGTAGTTGTCGCTGACCGGCACAGGCTGCAATGTTACAGGCTCTACTCTTACTGGCATTGCCATTGGACCTTGTGGAGCTTTTTTTGCGGCACTCGATCCACATCCAACGGTGCAAGTCAAAATTCCTATGGTTGCAATTGCGGCTGTCAAGAATGTGTTGACTTTACCCAACTTCAATTCGGCGTCCACCTGGCGTCACCTGCTCCACAATTTTCACTTCGAAATTCAATCGTCATTCAATCGTCGGAATGTTCCGATCAATAACGTTCGCGATCGCGAGGGCACTCTTTCGCGGAGGTCCTCCTTCAAGCATACGTTGAAGGTCTTTGTTGCGTTCTCGGAAACACATCCACGCTGCAAAATTCGCGACTATAGAAGCCCAGCCTGAAAGATGCACGAAAAAGCGCTCCGGATGCAAATGTTTGAACTGAATCTTGTCTTGCAGCGATCATCGACGCAATGCGCCATGAAAGGGATTGAAGCTCGAATGATCGTCGAAGGCGTCGGATTGCTCCGTGTTTTTGAGCCATCCGACGACAGCGTAGGTAAGAGGAGTTGCAAGAACTTCATAGATGACTTTCGTTACATATGCGGAAACGATTAGCGCCAGCAGAGTTTTCCACGGGGCCCTTCCCCAAAACGCGATGATCACCACGGTGGCCGTGTCGACAGCCTGGCCGCTGATCGTGGAGCCGACGGTTCTTGTCCACAGCCAGCGACCGCGCGTCAACAGCTTCATCTTTGCAAGGGTATAGGAGTTGGTGAATTCACCAGCCCAGTAGGCAATCAAGCTGGCGATGACCAGCCGCGGAATGAATCCAAACACGGTGGCGAATGCCAACTGGTTATTCCATCCGGGCGCTGGAGGAAGCGCGACGACAATCGCTCCCATCGCGGACAGCAGGGCAGAGGCAAAAAAACCAATCCAGATGGCGCGTCGCGACGCGGCATATCCGTACACCTCGGTAAAAATGTCGCCAAAAATGTAGGTGATTGGGAATAGAAGTTCTGCGCCGCTCAGGGTCAGCGGCCCGATTCGGCAAATCTTCTGAGCCACCAGATTGGAAATCAGCAGGACGACGACAAAGATCAGCGTCAGCGTATCCAGATGTTTAAAATTGCGTTCCGCGGGCACAGGCATCCTGCAATGAAAATAGCAGGTATACGTCTTTGTTTCGTGGAAATGACGGCCACAGTAGGGTCGGAATCGCAATCTCTCAAGGCTTTTCTCAGCTTCGGAGTTTGATTGAAGTAAGCGATCGACGGATATACTTCCTCCCGCGGTTTGCCACCGAGAGTGCATGTTTGAGCTCATGGTCGGTAGTTTTCTGGAACAAGCGCACCAGCTTGCATTCCGGACCGTGCGGCAAGTGCTCGCTCGCGAGGGTCAGTAGCTTCTGCCAATCATGCCATTCTCCAATCGCATCCTTCATTCCTCCAAGAGCTTCAATCAACTGCCGGTTGGCTGGATCGTTCTTCACCTGCAACATGTAGCGCCATTCTTTCACCTTCAGTCGGTACGAATGCAGATTGTTCCTGGTCAGTCGCCCCGGGGCTGCAACTTCCCGCTGCAGGCGAATATCCGACAGCATCGAATCCTCAGGCACCGCGCAGTCGGCCGCACTAAGCCTTTCCAGGTACGTCGCGGTACGCTTCAGTCGATGCCGTAGCATTGTGCCGTGTTTGACCGCAAAAGAACGTAGTCTCTGAATGTTTCGGGCATGTTCGGCACCAAGATATTCCAGCAGTTGAACTCGGCAATCATTCTCGTCTCCCATCCTCATTTCGGCCAGGTAGCCGGTAAGCACGTCCAGGTCGCGCACTTTTCCGGCGCGGACGAAAAGCTTCGCCAGGTTGCGCAAAAGTTGTCGTTCGTTCGGCATGGAATCGATGGACAAGGCCTGGAGGGATGCCTCAAAACGGCGCGTATGCGTGCGCAGCGAATGGATTTGCTCTGGAGTCGGCTGTTTCGGTGCGCGCTTCAGAAATTCTCTTAACTCGCGAATATCTTTTTGGATCCTGTCAAGATCGAATGCCATTGTGTTGCCATCAATCAATTCTAGAATGAGGGGAGAAGTTGATGGTTTGACCGAGAAAAAAGCCTTGGAATAGCCCATTGGCGCGGAAACTGCAGAACTTTGGCATCCGTTTGCATCGAAAACCGGCGCAGGCGGCGATGGGCGAGTTCTGGAAATTTTGGGAGAAATTGCCCAGCGATGTATCCCGCGCGGTTTGCGTGCCTCTTTGCCATAAGATGAAGTTTCGGATGGAAATAATACGCTTGAAAAGGATGCCGTGCTAAGGGTTAGATTGCTTCTGGCAGCGTTGTTTTTTGGAGTCTTATGTCCGGTCGCATTGGCTCAGCAGGCTACGTCGGTGTATTCAGGACAAGTTGTTGGGCCGAGCGGTCATCCCGTTGTGGGCGCAACAGTCCAGTTGCAGGTTGGGGATCGGATCCTGCTGCTCGTAACAGGCATTCAGGGAGATTTTCAGACTTCGACAAGGTTGATGGGCCCTGCGACCCTGGTTTTGAAGGTGCCCGGGTATGCGCCGCGAAAGGAAAGTATTCTGCCGAATCAGCCGCACACCGTCAACCTGACGCTCGCCACAAACTCCGAACGAGTGGTGGTCACGGCTGATCGCACGGCTCTGGCTTTGAATGAATCCGCCGATACTGTCCGCGTCGTATCGCAACGCGCATTGCAGCAAACCGCCAACCTCACCCTTGGCGATCAGTTGCGGCAGGTGACAGGATTGCAGTTCTTTCGGCGCTCCAGCACCTTGGTCGCAAATCCCACCTCCCAGGGAGTCTCGCTGCGCGGCCTGGGCTCAACAGCCGCCAGCCGCACGCTGGTGCTGGCGGGACACGTTCCCTTGAATGATCCGTTCGGGGGCTGGGTTTATTGGGATCAATTGCCTTCACTGGCGATTCAAGATGTTGAAGTCGAGCGTGGCGGCGCCTCCGATTTGTACGGCAGCAGCGCCATCGGCGGCGTGATCAACCTGATCCAGCGTCAGGCCGGTCCAACCGCCTATGCGGTCGATACCGGATATGGGCAGGAGAATACGCCGCATGGAGCAATCCTGGGCACGACTGCTATCGGCCCATGGGCAGGTCTGGTGGCTGCAGATTGGTTGCGCACGGATGGCTATATTCAAGTTGCGCCCGATGTGCGCGGTCCTGTCGATACCCCTGCGAATGTACATTATCAGAACGCGGAAACAGACTTGCGGCGCACGATTGCAGAGCGTGGAGATGTCTTTCTGCGCGGAAACATGCTGAACGAAGCGCGTGGCAACGGTACTCCGCTGCAGACAAACGCCACTCGCCTCTGGCGCTACACCGGAGGCTTCGATTGGGCCACAGAAAATGCGGGCTCGTTCATGGCAAGACTATTCGGCACCCAGGAACACTACCGGCAAAGTTTTTCCGCAACCTCCGCCGGCCAACAAAGTGAATTTCTCACCCGTCTGCAAAGTGTAGCCGTGCAGCAATTCGGCGGTTCCGTTCAGTGGACAAAAGCCCTTCGTCCCTGGCTGATGCTGATTGCAGGCAGCGATGGAAATGATGTGCGTGCTTCTGACAATGAAACTCCCATCAAGAATCGTCTGCCCAATGGCTTGTCCGATACATCTGCGCGTCAGCGGGACATCGGAGAATACGCGGAAGGCTTGCTGCAAACGAAAAATTGGACGGTGGCCACATCCCTGCGAGGCGACGACTTTCTCAATCTCGATACCGCCCAGTATCTGCAAACAGGGCAGGAGCCAATCACCACGTCGGCGATCCCGAACCGTAGTGAGACGCTGGCGAACCCGAGACTCGGCGTTGTGCGGCGGATGGATCGATATGTTTCGCTGACGGGCTCCGTGTATCGCGCCTTTCGTTCCCCAACG
>JAJZCA010000056.1 GCA_021798735.1 Acidobacteriota bacterium
TCCGAGGAGGCTGGTTGGAACCAGACTGCTGCGGACTGGCAGATGTTCTTTACCCAGGGCACCGTCCTTGGATTCGTGATTGGCGATTGCCTTGTGGCGACGTGTGCGGTGCTTCCATATGGCTGCGAATTCGGCTGGCTTTCCATGGTTCTTGTCACTGCCGAATGGCGCCGCCGCGGACTTGCCTCCCGCCTCGTCGCTACATCTGCCTCACTGCTGCGCGATAGTGGAAGAGCCGTGCTGCTGGATGCCGCACCGGACGCTACCGACATCTACGCAAAGCTTGGCTTCGTGCCGCTCTGCCGGATGGAGCGATGGGAAGGTCACGGCTGCGGGAGTGTTGCGGCTTCTGAATCTGTGGACCTTACACTCGATCAGTTCGCTTTCGGCGCTGACAGGCGTTTTCTTCTCAACGATTTCCTGTCCCGACCCGGTAGCATCGCATTTCGATCCCCTGACGGCTTCGCACTTCTGCGTCGGGGAACTGTTGCGTCTCATCTCGGTCCCATCATCGCCGCACCTGAGGACGCTAGCACGCTCGCCTCCACCGCAATCCGTGCGGCTGCGGGCCGTCTTTTTGTGGATGTGCTGGATGCGGGAAGCGGACTGATCCCGACGCTGACCTCGCAGGGCTTTCATCCACAGCGTCGCTTCACGCGCATGGCTCTCGGTCTATCTGCGCTGCCCGGGTATCCTGCACGCTTGCTCGCCGCCGCCGGGCCGGAATTCGGTTGACCCGAATGAGAGAACTTGTCGCTCCACTCAATAGCGCACCTTCCTGCTTACATCCAGGCCTCTGGCTTTGCCGCCATCGCTTCTTCCAGCGTAATCCGCCGCTTCTGTTTGTAGGATAAGTTCGCCATGTGGCAGGCAACCGCCGACAAATAGCCAATTTCAACCGTCCCATTCGGCTGTTTGCGATCGCGGATGCAGGCCATCCAATTCGCCATGTGGTTGACGCCTGGATTTGTTCCATGAAGCGCTACGCCGTCCGGATTATTCACTTTCTCGGGATAATAGTTGATCGGCCCCGGAGCGTTCTCTTCGTCCCAGTTTGGATTGTCCGTTCGATGATCGCCCGTCTCCATGGTGTTGGAACCGCTGATATGCGCAACAGTGCCCTTGCTCCCCAGGAAGCGCTCTCCCAGGCCGTAGCGTTCATTGCTGAAGGTGGATTGCCACGCCACAAGCAAGTCATTCGGGTACTCGAAGGAGACGCTGATCGTATCCGGCACCTGCCGCCCATCTTTTTCTGAATACACACCGCCCATCATGGTCGCGGCTTTTGGCAATTCCAGATTCATGGCGCTGATGATCCACCCAATCTGATGCACCATGTTCTCCGTAATATTGCCACCGGAAAATTCCCAGTAGAGTCGCCAGTTGATGAATTTGTATCCGTCAAACGGGACCTTCGGACGCCCGGATAGAAACAGCTCCCAATTCACGTGCGTGGGATTGCAGTCGCTCGGCACCGGTCGAACCCATTGCCCACGTCCCTGCCGTGTGTTGCGGCTCATCCAGGACTCTACCATCGTGATTTTTCCCGGCAAACCTTCCTGAATCCATTGCTTCGCGTCCGCCAACTCCCCCGAACTTTCATCCTGCATCCCAATTTGTACAATCTGTTTTGAAGATTTTGCGGCGGCACGACACGCCTTCGCTTCGGGAATGTCCCAGGCCATTGTCTTCTCGGAATAGAGGTCCTTTCCGGAAGCCAGCGTGGCCAGAAAATACTTTGCATGCAGATGTTGTGGCGTGGCTTGAATCACCGCGTCAATGTCGTTACGGTCCAGCAGACGCATCGGATCGTCGTACATCGCGACATTCGGGACGAAACTCTTCACCTGTTCACGCCGGCGAGAATACACATCGGCAACCGCGACGCACTCTACATTCGGCTGTCTCAATGCGCTCTTCAAGTCTTCCTGTCCGCGATCTCCAGCACCGATGATTCCGATACGGATGCGGTCATTCGCCCCAATCACCCTATTCGCAGCGAACAAACGTTTGCCGGAAAAAGTTCCGAGTGTGGCGACTCCCATACTTGCTTGCTCAATAAAATCGCGGCGATTGATTTTCTTTTCCTCTTGTTTCACTGGGACATTCTCCTCGGAAATGTATTTGCAAACCGCAAGCGTCCAGGCTACATAGCTACGGATTATAATTTCTTTCGCAAGACCGCTCCCCCCAAAACTAGATTTTTGCCGACGCAGTTCAGTTCGAAGCTGGAAAGAAATTCTCAAAGGTCGTTCGTCACCGGAGGCACGATGTATCCCAAGGTACCGCGTCGAAAATTTCTGAAGACTGTGGGGTTTGGTGCGCTGGCAGGCGCAGGTGCGCAATGGCCCGGATCGACCGCTGCTGCGGAAGTGTCTGCAGCGTTCGGCGCAGACAATTCAAAAATGCCGCGACTATTCTCCGGCTGCTGCGCCTACTCCTATGATCGTGCCTTGAGAAAAGGGACGATGACGCTGGAGGACTTCATCCGCAAGGCCGTAGATCTGCGCGTGGACGGTATCGATATGACGGCGTACTACCTCAAGTCCACAGATCCGGAATATCTCGATAGTCTTCGTCACCTGGCGTACAAAAATGCCATGCTTCTTTCCGGCGCGGCTTGCGGCGTCAGTATGGTCCAGGCCGCCGCTTCTAGACGCGCCGAGACCCTGACTGAAATCATGAAATGGGTGGACATTACCGACCGGCTTGGAGCGTCTCACCTTCGGGTTTTCGCCGGTAAGTTGCCGCCTGGCGCAACCCTGCAGCAGAGCATCGACTGGACCGTGGAAACCTTAAAAGCGGCTGCGGATTACTCCGGGAAAAGGGGCATCATGCTGGGGCTGGAAGATCACAGCGGCGTGACGCAGCGCGCGGATGTCTGCCTGGAAATTATGCATCGCGTGAATTCGCCCTATGCCGGCATCAATCTCGATGTCACCAACTTCATTCCAACGCCCACTCAGGATGTCTACGCGCAAATCGAGGCGTGCATTCCCTACGCAACCAATACACATATTCGCGACCGCTTTGAGTACGACCAGAGTCCCGTGGATTTGGATCGCGTCTGGCGACTCTTCGCGCAGGCCGGCTTCAAGGGCTATATGTCAGCCGAATACGAAGGCCCCGATTCCGACACGGGTGTTCCAAAGTTGGTGGCGCAGATACGATCTCTCTGCCAGCAATACTCGAGTGTATGAGAAGCATTTTCTGGGTGTACGTGACTTGTGAAAGAACTTGTCGCTGAACTTCACGACGTTTGCCGGTTTCAATGCTTTCGCTCAAGCTGGAAAGAGGTACAATTTTGTTTCTAAAAGGAGACGGATGGTCACTCGACGGGAATTTCTCGATTCGGTTGCAATAGGGGCGGCAGGCCTTGCGGTTGGATGCACGGCAAAAAGCTATGCGCAGATCCTCGGCTCCAACGATCGACTGAACTTTGCCGTGATCGGTCTGCATAGCCGCGCCTACGCGCATCTGTCGGCGCTGAAAGCCAACAGTAGTGCCGTCCGCATTACCCACGTCTGCGACGTGGACAGCAACACGCTCCAAAAGTTCGCCGATAGCGTGCAGCAGGAGATGGGATATCCTGCCGCGTCTGCCAAAGACTTCCGCGAAATTCTCGCGAAGAAAGATGTCGACGCTATTACCATTGCGGCGCCAGACCACTGGCATACGCCCATGGCCATCGCCGGTCTGCAGGCGGGCAAGAATGTCTACGTAGAAAAGCCATGCAGTCACAATCCGGCGGAAGGCGCGCTGCTTGTTGAGGCCCAGCGGAAGTACGGCAAGCTTGTGCAAATGGGAACGCAGCAGCGCTCCTCGGACTACACCATTGAAATTGTCGACAAAATCCATAACGGCCTCATCGGCCGCCCTTACTATGCCAAAGCATGGTACAGCAATACCAGAAAATCCATCGGTGTTGGGAAAGTTGTGCCCGTGCCGCCGCAACTGGATTGGGATTTGTGGCAGGGTCCGGCGCCGCGCAGGCCGTACAAAGACAATGTGCAGCCGTATAACTGGCACTGGTTCAAAATCTACGGCACTGGCGAGGCGCTCAACAATGGCACGCATGAAGTCGACGTATGCCGCTGGGCGCTCGGCGTCGATTACCCGCAACGCATCACTTCATCCGGCGGAAGATATCAGTTCAAAGATGACTGGCAGTTTTATGACACGCTCGTCACCAGCTTCGAATATCCCGACCGGATGATCGACTGGGAAGGGAAGAGCTGCCAGGGGATGAAGTTTTACCACCGCGACCGCGGCTCGACCATCATGGGCACCAAGGGGACCGTGCTCATCGATCGTGGCGGCTACGAAATCTACGATCTAGATGGAAAGAAAACCAGCGAATATAAGGTAGGCAAGGCGGCGTCATCCTCCGATTTGGTTGGCCGCGATTCCATGACGGACGCGCACTTTGCCAACTTCATCGCTGGAATTCGTACCGGAGCGAAGCTCCATGCGCCGGTCTCGGTCGGAAATGTGGCCGTCACCATGCTGCAACTTTCCAACATCGCGTGGGAAGTGAATCGGGAGCTGCATCTCGACACGATGGATGGAAAAATCCAGAACGATCCCCAGGCCATGAAGATGTGGGGAAGAGAATACGAGAAGGGCTGGGCGCCGCACATCTAGCGTCTCCGAGCGCCTGACGGTGCATCTGCAGGGGTGCCCCAGGTCTCGATTCTGAGACCTGGGATTCAACGGGAAATTCAACAATTGCCTCAGGCGTGAAGCTTGCGCATATACTCTGCGTCAATTTTCAGTTCCTGCATGACGGGCATGTTGTATTCCTCCTGCTCGACAAAGCAGTGTTTGATATGTCCGGTCTGCGCAGCTGCTGCGAGAATCGGGCGATAGTCGATGGCGCCTTGTCCCAGAGCTCTGGCGGTCGGAGGGTTTTCAATGGTTGCCGGCGCCGTAAAGGGCTTGAAATCCTTCACGTGCAGCATGGAAATGCGCGTTGGATAGCGATGCAGCAATTCGATGGGATTGCCGCCACCTACGGTGACCCAGCCTAGATCCATCTCCATCGTCACATACTCGGGATCAGTCAAACGTATCAGTTCGTCATAGGGCACCACGCCATTTTCCTTGCGGAATTCCATCGTGTGATTGTGATAGCCGAATTTCAACCCGGCGGCGCTGATCTTTTTTCCAAACTTGTTGAACTCGCCCGCATTCCATCGCCACTCTGCCAACGTAAATGTAGGACCCCGACCGCCGTGATGACCTGGATACGAGCAAATGATGTATTGACCCCCGATCTCCTTGACGAAATCAACGATTTGATCCACCTGACCATGAAGATCGTTGTAAGAATAGTGTGCGCTCACGCAGTGAAGGCCAGCTTGCTGCATCGCCTGTTTTACCTGGCTCGCGCTGTGATTGTAAAACCCAGCCGCTTCCACTTCTCGGTAACCAAGCGCCGCAATCTGCTGCAGTGTGCCTTCATAGTCGGTCGGGAGTTGGTTGCGAACGGAGTAAAGCTGGATTGCCAGCGGCAGGTTGAGGTATTTCTTGTTGTCCTCTGCATTCAGTGACGCATTACGGAGCAAAGTTGAACCGTAGAGTAGAGCGGCCGTACCGGTTTTCAGGAAATCTCTTCTTGAATTCATGGTCATCCACCTTTTCCTTTCTGTTGGCGAAACCACGGACCTATTCCGCAAGTAAGCTATTGTTTTTGCAACACAGTAAGCTATTGTTTTTGCAACACACGAATATAAGAAACCAGGCTTTCAATCTGGGGTGGGGTCAGCCGGGTACCGAAGGCGGGCATGCTCTTGTTGCCTTTGCCGATCACGTTGGCCAGCTCAGCATCGCTCATCTTCACGATGGCTGGATCGTGAAGGTTCGCTACTTTCAATGCTTTGCCCGTCGGTGTGGAGCCCTTTCCGTCGGCACCATGACACATCTGGCAGTTTGATTGGAACAATGAAGCGCCGCTGTTTTGCGCATGGGCTGCGGCAGAGAATAGACAAAGTATCGCAGCCGCCATAAGGAATCCAGTCGAGGATCTCACAGCATCTCCTTCTTCGATTAAGTTTAAAATCGTTGCGGGTTCGGCATTCATTCAGAAACCCGTACCGCACGCATCACTGCTCCAGCATATGACAGGTAGTGCAATCGGTGCTGGCCAGCTTGGCGCGATGGCAGTTCACACATCCGGCCATGGATATGTCAGTCTCTTTGTACACCTGCACCCGCTCCGCCACCTGCCCGTGGCATTCCTGGCAGGTTGCGCCGTGCTGCAAGTGAACTTTATGGCTGAAGGATACAAACGAAGGCAATTCATAGATCCGCACCCACGGAATCGTTGCATCCGATTTTGCGAATGCTGCCAATTTCTGAACGCCAGGATTGTCTGTGGCGATCGTCTGGTGGCACTGCATGCAGAAGGTGGCGCGCGGAATCGTCAATGTTTCGCCGGAACGCGATGGCGTATGGCAGTATTCGCACGGCATCTTCAGCGTGCCTGCATGTTGCTTGTGGCTAAAAGGAACGGGCTGTACAGGCCCTTGCAACCGTTCGGTTGACGGGGCTGATGCAGCCTCATGTCCCGTAGCGCTACTCGATGCGGGCGCACTGTTTTGCGCTGGCGAGTCTTCTGGGGTTGCCGCTGAGTTCTGCGCAGAGGCGGCCATTGTGGTTGGATTGCTCATGGGTGACTGCACCCAGAAGCCGGCCAATATCAGCAGCGAGAGTACGCGCCAGGACTTCATCATCGAACGTTCCCCGTCATCCTACATTTTTTTGGCGCAGCTGCTCGGCCAGGTATTCGGCCGATCGCATGGAAAGTGCCAGGATTGTCATCGTCGGATTTTGCCATCCGCTGCCGACGAAGCTGCTGCCATCCACCACGAACAGGTTCTTGATGTCGTGGCTTTGGTTCCATTTGTTCAGCACGCTGGTCTTTGGGTTGTCGCCCATCCGGCAGGTGCCCAGTTCGTGAATGCTGTAGCCCGGCGGGTTGGGCTCGTAATTTTTTGCAAGCACCTCGAAGCCGGCGGCTTCCGCCATCGCGACGCCCGTATCCACCGCATCGCGCGACATGTTGAACTCGTTGTCGGTGTATTTTGTATCGACGTGCAGCACGGGAATGTCCCATGCATCCACCACGTTCTTGTCGATACCGACCTGGTGCTCATAATGGGAGAGCACCTGGCCCATCATGCTCATGTAAAAGCCGCTGCCATAGTAGCTGTCCAGTTTCTTTTGCAGTTCCGCGCCATAGGCTGCAAAGTTGCGGGGATCCATGGCGCGGTCGCTGCTCCATAGATTCAGCGCGTAGCCTCCAATAAAGTTTTTTGCTTTGCCATCGATGTTGCGGAAGCGCGGTATCAGCGCGTCTCCCCCCATCAAGTCTGGCGTTGCCTTGCCATCGCGCGCCTCTGGCACCGAACAAACCACCCCCGGACCGTAGATATTGTCGATCAAGTAATGCCCCAGGACGCCGCTGGAGTTTGCCAACTTCGAATTCAGCAGCAGGCGCGTGCTCTCCAGGCATCCCGCCGCCAGAACGACAACCTTCGCCTTCACTGACATTTCGCGCCGCGAATGGCGATCGACGAAGTTGGCGCCGTTGGCCAGCCCAGTATTTTTGTCGACGGTGATTTCCCGCACCACCACATTGGGCACGGCAGTCAACTTCCCGGTTGCAAAGGCATCCGGCAGCAAAAGATTGATGGAACTTGCCAGCCCGCCGCGACCCATCGCGCTGCGCGCTTTGCAGACGGGAACATTCAGCTTTTTCCCGGCCGCAATCAATCGCTGCATCGACCCCGACCACGGCGAGTCGTCAACAACAAAATTCCCATCGGGATATTGCGGCAGTCCATCCGGGTGTCCGCTGACCCTGAAGATTTCTTCCACGCGTGAGTAATACGGCGCCAGATCGGCCAGGCTGATCGGCCAGTTGTCGCCGAAGCCGTCGTGGTCCCTGGCCTTGAATTCGTAATCGCTGAGACGAAAAGATTGACGCGACCAGAACAGCGACCGGCCGCCGAAGAGTCGCACTCGTACCCAGTTGTACGGTTCGTCTCGATTGAAGGTATACGGGACTTCTTTTTCATCCACCCAGGTATTGGCGTTGAACTCGTTTGCCTGAAAGACGTGCGGCAGCCGTCCCGGCATGTTGAAGCCGCGATATGGCAGTTCGTACGCCGGCTTCAGTTCGCGGTCCTTTTGGAAATCGACGATCGGACCGGCATTCAACATCAGGCAGGAGATGCCTTTTTCCGTCAAAACTTTGGCGACCATGCCTCCGGAGTGACCGGAACCAATGATCAATACATCAACGTTTTCCTCCGGCATGCAGGCCCCAGTTCCTAATTGTTTTTATTTATACATACATTTGGATATCGGGATCGATCGGCGACCAGTACCAGCCAATACCGGGCGCCCGCTCGCCGGCAGATGTCGCTGCGATGCTCCACGCCTGCGAGTTCATGGTCGCCGTTCGAATGTCTTCATGCGCCACATTGATGAAGGCTGCAAACGGCTCAGTCGGCGGGTGGTCCCTCATCCAGACCCGAAGCCAGGGCCGCAGCAGCGTGTCTGCCTGTTCCTCGTTCACTTTCGCAAAAGGGACGCCGAAGTGCTTTTGCGCATCTGCGTTCAGCCGGTCGAGACCGGACCGGTACATATGCTGCCGTTCCGCCGGCGAGACGCTGATCAGAAAGTCAATGAACTCCGGTGCGCACGCTTGCGTCGATCCGGGATATCCATTCAGCGGTGGCAGCAATACGTCACCGAGTTTCCGTAGTGTTGCCATATGCTCGGCATGAAAGTAATGTTGTTCCGTCATGGCCACTGCATCGGGCACAGTGGCAGGAATCGGAGGACTCTGAAAGCCCAGACTCCCCCGCTGTTCGATCAGGTTGGGGGCTGTTTCTGACATGGGTGGAGCGGCTGCAGCAGCGCCAGATTGCGGAGGGGAAGTTTTTTCTGCTGTAGCCGGAGTTGCGTTCTGCCCGAACAACGGCATCGCCGTGACCGGAACAGCCACAATTGCTTTGACAAAATCTCGTCTGCGCATCGCACTCAGACTAGCGTGACACCAACACGGTCGTCAACGAATCGATTCGATTCCGGATCATCGATCGTTCCGACGCTGTCTTGGTTTGCAGTTGGCCGTCGCAGCGTACGGTTAGATGCGAACGAAGATTTTGTTTCTGTACATCCAATAGAGGACCAGCCAGTACACTCCCAGCGTCAGAGACCCAAGCACAATCGGCTCCAGCGCGGTCCCGAAGATGTTCAGCGCGGAAGCTCCCAGGTGGATGCGGAGGCTGCTCTCCACAAAGTTTCGAGAAAGTTCCGCAATGACATAGGCCGCGATGGAATTCATGCCAATGACAACCAAAGGAAATGCAAGACGTGCCTGTTTTTTTGCATCGACAATCCAGGAGAAAGCAGCCAGAAACAGAAAGCATACGCCGCCACTGAACAAGGTCCACGCTGGTGTCCATATCCGCTTCACGATCGGGCAGATTCCTGTGAAGTGAAGCAGCAACCCGCCACCGATCAATCCCGCAGCGGCGATCAGAAGTTTGCGAAATGGAATGTCTGGAGCGCTCGCAATCAGCCAGCGGCCGCCGGCCAGCCCCAGCAACATCGTGCCCAGGGTCGGGATAAAGCTCAGCGTCAGGTATCCGCCGTCATTAAAGACAAAGGGGCTGGTGCGAGGAAACAGGTTCAGGAACCATACGTCGAAGGCCTGGCCAAGATTGCTGTTCTTGTTCCAGTGCGCCGCGAAGCCATGGAGTAAGTGCGGATACCAGTCGGCGGGAACACCCACGGAAGCATACGGAAAATTCGGGCCCGGCGCGGGATAGAGGGCCCACGCCAACCAATATCCGAAGAGAATGACCCCCAGCGCAGTCCACTGCCAGCGTGGGCGGACGAACGTCAACAGAAACGCGAACGTATATCCCAGCCCGATCTGGGTCAACGTGTCTTCAAACGTAAAGTAGGTGGAGGTGCTGTCCACCGATCGCAGGAAAATTCCGAGGGCAACCAGAACAAAGCTTCGCCAAATGGTGTGCGCCAGCATGTGCGGGAAGCTCTCGCCTTTGCGACGGCGGCTGCGCAATGAATACGGCAGCGCAACTCCGACCAGAAACGTGAAGGACGGTTGGATCGTATCGTGGAGACTCATCCCGACCCACTCGACGTGCGTCTGGTTGAACGCCAGGATGCGCCAGAAAAGGCTGTGTGGAAAGGATTGCGCCACCTTCGCGAAGCGGAGAACTTCGGCCATCATCAGCAGCATGACCAGCCCGCGATAGGCGTCCACGGCAACGTTGCGTTGCGGCAGCGGTTGCACCGCATGACTTGAATCGCTCACTCCTCTTACCTCCGCAGACAGCATCTCGATAATTCAAGATACCAGCTTCAATGCCTGCATCCGACTTCCGGCAGTTTTTCCCTTGTCTGCTGCCTGGGCGGGAAATCGGTATGTATGGCAGAGGGCATGTTGCACAGAGCGATTGATATTAGGATGGAAGTACCGTGGGGCGTATGAATCGAGGCAAGCTTATGGGCAAATTACGAGACCTGCATATCTCGATTGTGTTTCTCGCCGCAGTCTGTCTAGTTGTTTTTTGCGCTGCAAGCGAATTGGCGGAATCGCAATGCGGTGGCCCGCATCCTGCAACGATTTCGATCCAACATGACTTTGCCTCCGCCAGTCTGAAAGCCTGGAAAATGCCGTTCCCCGAAGACTGGGAGATCCTGCGGCAGGGCAATCTCCATTACCTGCACATGAAGCGCAACCGGGAACCCCTGGTGCCACGCCGCCCTATGCAATTTGCTCGGCTCAAGGGCGTCAAGGTGGGCAGCTTTACTCTCGACGTGAACGTGCGCCGCGCCGGCGGCTCCATGATTGTCGTTTTCAATTATGTCGATACGCTTCACTTCTACTACGTCCATCTTTCGGAGAATCCCGGCACCCAAATCCCCGTCCACAATGGCATCTTCATCGTGAACGGCAAGCCTCGATATCGAATCGCCGGTTTAGAAGCGACACCGGCGCTGCCGGATCGTTCCTGGCACAATGTTCGCGTCGTCCGCAACGTTCGCACAGGCTCCATCCAGGTTTTTGTGGACAAGGAGAAACAGCCAAGGTTTTCTGCGATCGACCGCACGTTCACCTGCGGCCAGGTGGGCCTTGGTTCCTTCGATGAAACTGGGGATTTCTCGCGGTTCCGACTGCAGTCCAAGGACGCCGAACACACTACTGCTGCCAACTGACTCGCTCAAAAACACACCGTCATCGAGCATTTTCACAGAGAACGTAACCTTCGGGTGCCCATCAATCCCGGCGCAGCTTAGGCAGTGTGCATCTCCTCTACCGGCCTTCTATCTACAACTGTGTACTAGCTTGGTGAGGGTCTGCTTATAGCGAGGCGTGTGTTATTCATTTGGAGCGGCATTGTTCGAAGAAACGGACAATAGCCGCCCCAAATGAATCCGCGCGGGTTACGCCAAGGCGCGAAAAAGGCCCGGCGATAAAATATTTCGCCGAGCCCTTTTAATTTTCCTGTAACTGATTGTTGACGCTGACGCCGCCTCGATTACTCGTGGAAAGATACCAGCGACATAGGCTGGGTCAGTCCAAAGACGACTTCAGAGTCCTTGGGAAGGACAGCCTGCTTGCTTTCCAGCAGCCAGTGCGCTCCAACATAACCGGCCGCTGCGCCTCCGAGGACCAGTGCAGCCGGGCCGCCAGCGATCATAAAACCCGCCGCCGCCGCACCTCCGCCTAGCAGTCCTGCCTCCGCAACTGTCCGCTTGCCGTGGGCGACATTCACTATGTTGCCTTCAGTGCTTGGTTTGACCCTATGGGGATCGCCGAGGTCGTAGACTTCAGCATGCAGAAAATATCGTGTGCCGTCGGGCAGAACGACTTCGTCTGGCCGCAGCCGAATGGAGGCTCCGCCGGTGATGCGTCGGCCTTCGCTGACCGATGTCACCCGACCCGTTACCGTGGACCCCACCGGGATCACGATGCGGTTATTCTTCATGACAGGAGCCAAGATGCGAGCACTGAAGATGGTGCCGGGCTGTGTTGTGGCCGTAGACAACTGCTGATTCAGTGAAACCATCAGGGTCGTCCCTTCCGGCAACTGATTTGGACCCGAAGGAACGTTGACAACAACGCCCGAATCGTCAGGTTGGCCAGATGTCGGAACGCTGGTGACAATGTCGGCGTCCAGAGACCCTGCAGGTCTGCTGACAAGTCCAGGATGCTGAATATAGTTATGGTCCTGCGGGGAAGTCGGAGCCGCCTCCATGTGGGCGGTCGGCTGGCTCACCGACTGCGAGATGGTGTCGGCTGAGTTCGTCGAAGCCGATGGCGTTGGAGTCAAATCGTTCGTCACGATCGCGTCGTCAGGCGGATGCGACACGCCCTGGTAGGGGCTGGGTTTCGAACTTTGTCCAAATGCTGTTGCCGCTACCATCACAGCGGCGAGACTTGTAGCAGTCAGAATCTTCATATCCGCCCTCATTGTTGTGTTCCGCTTCTCATGTATTTTGCGAAAATTGCATCGCAACATTATTTTGTGGTTCCAATTCGATGTCCTGCTTGGCCATAGTGCCAACTCCTACCCTGTTGGACGCAATTCATGGGCCATTTGTTGCGGAGTGCGTTCCCGATTCACTCGCGGTGAAACTAATTTCACTGCATTTTCAGTGTAATGGAGCATTTGCCGACTGTGCCTCCGTAGACGTGGCCAGGTATCAATCTAGTTATCATCATTATCGACTTCATTAACTGAAGCTTGCAAGCGGTGAAGTTTTCTCCGTCGTTGCTGCCATCGTGGACGACACACGGAAAGCATAAGGAGATCTGCGCAACTTTCGACTGCGCATTGGCCGTGTAGCGCGAATGGCACAGCGGCCAGCTTTGCTACACTGGAGGTGATGCAAAGATTCATTTCTTAACTTTCGTCGGCGCACCCATGGTGAAATTCTCCACGGATGGCCCTCTTACCAGCATTTCCTAACCTGGATATAAGGCTGAAATCGCCGCAAGCATGTCAGAGTTTGTCCAATCTATCCGGACCACCGAAGGAAATGCAATTCCCGTGGACCGCCGTCCTCGCCTGAATGACCGGCTGGACCACAAGATCTTGAGGAGCGATATGACTGAAATTACCTCGATTCATGCCCGCGAAGTGCTGGACTCACGCGGAAATCCTACCGTTGAAGCGGACGTTATTTTACAAAATGGAGCCATGGGCCGCGCAATTGTGCCGAGCGGCGCTTCCACCGGCGAACATGAGGCTGTCGAACTGCGCGACGGCGACCAGGAACATTACCAGGGCAAAGGCGTTTTGCAGGCCATTGAAAATGTCGAGAGCGTTATCGCTCCTGAATTGGCGGGAATGGACGCGAGCAATCAGCGCCTGATCGATCAAACCATGATTGCGCTGGACGGTACACCCAACAAGGGCAGACTCGGTGCCAATGCGATTCTGGCCGTGTCAATGGCCTCTGCCCGCGCGGTTGCGAACGCATTGCATATGCCGCTTTATCGCTATCTGGGTGGAGTGAATGCGTGCACGCTGCCGACGCCGATGATGAATATCCTGAATGGCGGCGCACATGCCGACAATAATGTCGATTTTCAGGAATTCATGATTATGCCTGCCGGCGCGGAGAGTTTTTCTGAGGCGCTGCGCTGGGGTGTCGAGGTCTTCCACACCTTGAAAGGCGTTCTGAAGAAGAAAGGCTACAACACCGCTGTGGGAGATGAGGGCGGATTTGCTCCCTCGCTCAAGTCCAACACAGAAGCCGTCGAAGTGATTCTGGAAGCCATTACACAAGCGGGTTACAAGCCCGGGGAAGATATTTTTCTCGCTCTCGATCCGGCTGCCAGCGAGTTTTTCGATGCCGACAAGAACAAGTATGTCTTTAAGAAGTCCGACAAGAGCGAACACACCAGCGAAGAGTTGACGCGCTTCTGGGAGGGCTGGATTCGGCAATATCCGATCGTTTCTCTGGAAGACGGTTTAGCGGAGAACGACTGGGAAGGTTGGAAACACCTGACCAAGGAACTGGGGGACCATGTGCAACTGGTCGGCGACGATCTGTTTGTGACGAATTCAGAAATCCTGCAACGTGGAATTGAAGAGGGTGCTGGGAATTCCATTCTGATTAAAGTGAACCAGATCGGCACCGTCAGTGAAACATTTGAGGCCGTAGATCTAGCGCGCCGCTATGGCTACACGTCGGTCATTTCGCATCGCAGCGGAGAAACCGAGGACACCTTCATCGCCGATTTCGCAGTGGCGACCAGCGCCGGACAAATCAAGACCGGCTCGGCTTCACGCACGGACCGGATCGCGAAATACAACCAACTGCTGCGCATTGAAGAAGAGCTGGGGCAGGCAGCGCTGTTTCTTGGGTTGGAGTCGGTCAACTTCGGCGAATAGCTCTGAGCGGAAGTTAAATTCGGATATCGCACGATAGGCCCCGACTCCGGGGCCTATCTGTTATATGGGAACATAGGATTGATCGCAGCAGGGTCGCGGCGAGAAGGCGGAACGTGAATATGGTTTCTGGCCACGCAGAAAAAAAAGCCACCGGATATTTAGTTCCATTTTCAATCTTGCTGGCTTCGTACTGCGCATGGATTTTCACTCTTCCTCTTTTCCCCTCGCTCGATGGGTCCCTTCACCTCTACTACGCGTCCGTCCTGGGAAGTTTGCTGTCCGGGTCGAAAAAGTTTGCGAGTTACTACTTCATTCGCCACAT
>JAJZCA010000418.1 GCA_021798735.1 Acidobacteriota bacterium
GTCGTGATACAGGACCTTATAGTCATCGGAAAAGTCTGTCGTAACAATGTCCAGGCGACCATTGTTTTGGTAGTCTCCCACGGCGACTCCCATGGTGGCCGTTTCGCGTCCCTCGCGATTGAGGGCAAAGCCTGAAGCATAGCTGTCGTCCTCGAATGTCCCGTTGCCCTTGTTGATGTAGAGATAATTCGGGGTGGAATCATCGGCCACAAGTAAGTCTACCTTTCCATCATTGTTCAGGTCGGCAAAAACCGACGAAAATCCATAGTAACGACTGGGGTCGCTGACGCCGGCCTTTTTGCTTACATCGGTAAATATGCCGTCTCCGTTGTTATGAAAGAGATGGTCTTGCTCACCTTGCAGGCCGCGAGGGCCGCACATCACGTTTGTTCCGCGAAACTGGCAGAAGCCGTAATTCATGGCTTTGGAGCCTGGGACCGGCGGATTGTTGAAGTCGTAGTGGACATAACCGGGAACGAAAAGATCCAGACGTCCATCGCCATCATAATCGCCGAAGGTGGCCCCATTGGACCAGTTGCCGAGCGTCACTCCTGCCTTTTCTCCAACGTCCGTGAATGTGCCATCATGATTGTTTTTGTATAGACGATTCTTGCCAAAATTGCTGACGTAGAGGTCCGCCCAGCCATCGTTATTGAAATCGCCAACGGCGACTCCAAAGCCCCAGCGGTCGTTCGTCACGCCGGCTTGCTCGGCGACATTGGTGAACGTGCCGTCATGGTTGTTGTGAAAGAGCGCGGCGTGGGGTGGAACGGTCTTTCCCTGCTGGGCATCGTAGGTCGATCCGTTGACAAGGTAAATATCCAGCCAGCCATCATTGTCATAGTCGATCAGACCGACTCCTGAACCATTTGTCTCAATGATGAATTCCTTCTGCGGGGTCCCCATGACGTGGCGCCATGTGGTCAGACCGGCCTGCTTACTGACATCCTGAAAAATGACCGGACCTGACTCAACAAACCCGCCCGCGGTGATGGGCCGGTTCTGCGAATCGTGGATCGCAGCGTGCGAGCCGCCCGTGCTGCTGCCACCCATTGACTCCTGTGCGAGAACAGGAACACATATTGAGGCAATCAGTGTTGCAATCAGAACGCTACTGGCGGGGAAACTTCCGGGCTGCAACTGCAAAACTCCTGAGCTGAAATTGGCGTGCCGTTTATTGACTTCCCCTATCCGCCGCTCCAGGTTCATTTTAACTCACAGTGATCTTGCATTTTGCACTGCCCGCGTACGTTGGAGCGTACACGATAGGTTTACTCGAACAGTCACTTTGAGATATACGGGTTCGGAGTATTAGTTGAAGAATGAGTACCGTCCAGTTTTGCGCATATTCCAAACTGTTGTTGGGCGCGATCCCGCAATCCCTCACGCGAATAAATTCTGCCCAGCTTGAAGTGCAGACCTGAAACGTTGGGAGCAAGACTTGTAGCCACTTCCAGCTCATGCTGCGCCTGGGTGAGTTTCGATTCTGCTTCGTAGGCCCGGGCAAGTTCTTCGTGGATTTTTGGATTTTTGGGCGCTAGCTTGGCGGCAACCTTTAGATAGGGCAGCGCTTCATCGGCGTGGTTTTGGTCCACCAACGCCCCCCCCATGTTCAGGTACGGCTGAGCATCTTTCGGGTCCTCCCGTTGCCAGTCAATGGCGGAACGAAAGGCTGCCATAGCCCGATCTGAGTTATTCAACCCTTGCCAGGCAAGGCCAAGATTATTCTCCGCCTCGATGTAGTGAGGTCGCAGTGCCAAAGCCCGTTCAAAACTGGAGATGGCGGCTTCAAAATGGTTCTCGTTATACTGGGTCCGCCCCAGCAGATACCAGTCGACCGGGTTGTCCGGCTTCTCACTCGTAACTTCAGAAAGCCACTTCTCTGCATCTGGGTAATCGCCGAGCAATACATAATCGGATGCGATGACTCGAAAGTCATCGGCGGCAGGGCGGCGAAAACGGGCGCCTACAGTAAATTCAGCCAGCGATTCCCTCGGCTTCTGTTCGCGAAAATAAACGTAGCCAAGCAGAAAATGCGCATCCGCAGCAGATGGATCGGTCTGGATTGCACCACGAAGGACTGTTTCCGCTTCGGAATACTTCCCCGCATCCGCCAGTGCGCGTGCCTGGGTTATTGCATTTTTGCTAGTCGGCTGACAAAAGAAGGTCCGGGCGGAAATGGCCACGCATAAGAGGATCATTACGCGCATATATGGATGAGGAGATTTCATTGCACCGCAGCCTTTCCTCCGGATGCCCGGCATTCGGAGGAATGGTCCATCATCTGATGCAGATCTTTCGCTGTAGAGTTATAAATCATGGCAGATCGAAGCGTGTCGCGAACTTCGGATACGTTCCCTGTCATACACTCAACGCGCGCCAGATTCATCGCAAGACCCGCAATATCACGATTCCGCTCAAAAGCCTGTTTCAACATGGCAATAGATTCTGTGAGATTTCCCTGCTTTGCCAGGAGCGTTCCCATATCTGACAACGCTGTCAAATCAGAGGCATCAATGCTGAGGGCCCTTCGA
>JAJZCA010000057.1 GCA_021798735.1 Acidobacteriota bacterium
GGCAGCTCGGAATCAGCCTGCCAGAACATCTTCGATTTCAACACAAATGTAGTGCAGATTCGGCGGTAGCCTGAACTGATTCTGAACCACTTAGGCCATCTGTGGCCTCTTTCGTGACGAACTTGGGCTAGGAACCTCCACGTGCAACACCCTTGCAAGCTCCTTGGCTTTTGCCATCCAATGTTGAGGAACGCGCAGGAGGAAATTGCGCGTTTCTTTGTCGTGTCACAGGCAGGCGCAGGATGCACACGCGGAAGAACTTCGCGATCTCGTTCCGCTGGGACGGTCATTTGCTCTGCGTCGCTCGTTCCGTGCTGGCAGAGAGCTTCGCCGTGCGCTCCTGCTTCTCCCACGCGAACGGGCGACCATCGATGGCGCGCTTGATCGTCTTCAGCAGCACCAGGGAGAATACTTGTCGATACGTGAAACGCTGGATCCAGATGTGGAACAGCAGCCAACCGTCGCCCTTGTTGCTGGCGTGGCGCGGCTCCAGCATAAACGCGAGCGAAGACGCCAGGAAATCCACCACCAGGAAAGCCAGAAAATACAATATCAATTTGTCGAAGCTGGCCGCATTCGCAGCCACGGGATGAAAATATCGATTGATAGCGTAGTTCGCAACCCCGGCAATGAACATCAAGTCGATAAACGGCGAGAACAACGGCAAAACAATCTGGAAGATAATCATGTTCGGCAACGCGAACAGACCCATCGCCCGATGCCGCAAAAACGCGCCGCGATGTTTCACCACTGCCTGCAAAATCCCAAACGACCAACGGAACCGCTGCCGCATCAGGCCGCGCATATTGTCCGGCGCCTCGGTAAACGCGAAGGCGCGGTCCTCATAGACGACCTTGCACCCCTGCTGCAGCAGGTTCATCGTCAGGTCGGCATCCTCTGCCACCGTGTTCACGTGATATCTGCCCGCCTTCTTCACCGCGGCCGTGCGCCATGCGCCAATCGCTCCAGGAACCACCGTGACTACGTTGAACAAATCCAGCGCGCGCCTCTCAAAATTCTGGCTGGTGATATATTCCAGCGCCTGCCAGCGCGTCCATAGATTGATGCGATTCCCCACCTTGGCATTGCCCGCAACTGCACCCACTTTAGGATCGGCCATGCGCGGAATCAGTTTCGCTATCGCGTCTGGCGCAATCACCGTGTCCGCATCAATGCCGACATACACTTCCTCATCGACATACTGCAGCCCAAAATTCAGTGCCTCCGCCTTGCCCCCGTTCGCATGCGTCACCACCACCAGCCTGCCCGACGCCAGGTCCGTCGGCATCGCTGCGCGTGCCGCTGCCAGCGTGTTGTCCGTCGAGCCGTCGTCAATCACCACTACCCGCAGTTTTGGATAGTTCGACCCCAGCACCGAACGAATCGTCCGTGCAATCACTTTGCCTTCGTTGTAGGCCGGAATCAGCACCGCCACCCGCGGCAGGTATTCTTCCGCTCCGGGATAGAGTTTTCTCTTGTGTACGCGATCGATCACAGCGAACAGTCCCACAATCAGCAGCCTGCCTGTCATCAGGATGTCGCCGACAAAGAAGATCAGGACCACCGTATGCGCAAAAAATGAGAGAAACCAGAAGGCGACAGCATCGATGCGCGCTTGCCAGCGTTGCTTCCGTGGAATCGGCGGCATCACCTGGTCTCGCGTCTTGCCGATCAACGCGGACACAGGAACAATCTTGTAGCCTTTCGCGCGCAACGTATCGATCAACAATGGAAGCGTCGCCACCGTAACGGAACGATCTCCGCCGCCATCATGCATCAGGATGATGCTGCCGCGAAACTGCGGCTCAGTCTTCATCACCTCCAGTTGATGCAGTACCGCACCCACAATCTCTTTCGGCGTCTTTCTCGGATGCTCCTGCCAGTCGTCCGTATCGATTTTGTCGCCGACGATGATGTAGCCCATCTGCTCCACGCGATCCACCGGAGCCGCCTGATCATTCGTGTCCGGCTCCTGATCAATCGAATACGGCGGCCGGAAGTACAGCGGCTGCACGCCAAGCTCCGCAGCAAACAAGCGTTCAGTTCCATTCAGTTCCAGCTCCAGTTGGCGCGGCGATATCTGGCTGATATCTGGATGAGTGAATGTGTGATTCCCAATCTCCTGCCCATCTTTGTAATAGCGCTTCAACAGGCCCACATTGTTCAGCCCTTCTTCGCCAATCACCATAAACGTTGCCGACACATGCTCGCGCAGCAACACGTCCAGTATTTTCGGCGTCCATGTCGGATCAGGTCCATCGTCGAAGGTCAGCGCAACTTCATGGGGATCATACCCGTATTGCAGCAACGTATACGGCTGCGGAAACGAATGGATTACCTGGCTCACCGCCAGGTTGGAGTCGGAATCGATCTGGATCGTCCGCTTGCCGTCCTGCGGCCTGCCGATCACTTTCAGAATGTCGCCGTCCCCCTCCGTGTTCACGTTCGCACCCGGATAAATTGTCGCCAGCCGTTGCGCCGCGTCCGGAGCCATCGGCTTGTCCCATATGTTCCATAGCGTAGGATCTTCGCTGCCCAGCCGCCACAGCGCAAACGTATAGATACCCAGTTCGCGCGCAGCACGCATCTCGTTCATCGCCGTCACCGCATCCAGATACCAAACCTCGTGACGCGTATGCGCATCCTCGTCCTCATACGCGAAATGCATGTTCAGCGAGTCCGTATCCAGCACCGGCGCCGCCTCCGAATCCAACGCCTCCTGCCACGCATCCTGCACCGCCAGATCGTCCACATCCAACGCTTTGACAGCGCCCTTGTGTTTCTTGCTTCCCGCCATCGGCAGCGTCCAGTCGTACCCGTAATCGCCGACGCTGCAAATTAATTTATTCCGCGGAACTGCTTTCAGCGCCGCCTTAAGATTGCGAACGAACCACTCCTGGCCTGCGATCGGCCCCGGCGCGCTCACAGGTTCGTGCTGGTCGTAATCCATCAGGATCACGCCATCCGTGTGCGCCGCATAATATTTGAAATCCCAGTCGTCGTCATCGACCGGCACGTTGATATAGAGGCGAAGATGCAGCGGATGCATCTGCGCATACAAGTCGGAGACCATCTTCCGATACGCCGGTTGTGCCTCCGACGGAATCGCTTCAAAGTCCAGCGCGATCCCGTGATAGCGAGGATTGGCGGCCAGCAGTTCGAGGACCTGTTTCTCAAACCTCGCTTGCGAAGCGCGGTTCACTAAAAACTTCTCTACCACCCCGGACTGGAAATCTCCCTTCATCTGATCGAAATTGCTGACCATGGGAAAAATCTCCGTTTCATCGTGCGCCGCCGCAATCGTACTCGCCACCTTGCCGTCCGGATCGATGTTGTGCACACGACCTGCATCGACCACCGCAAATGCGTGGTTATCCAGCGTATAGGCCGTCAGCTTTCCATCGGGAGTAACAACGTGCAGCCAATCCGTAAACAGCAGGTCGATATCGTGAACATGGTTTTTCAGCGAGATAAAACTCGCCGCATCGTAGTCGACGTAGAACGCCGCCCGCAAACCTTCCCCGGAATTCAGCGGGATTTCCGAAGGTCGCCGATGCCGCCGCCGCCGCAACGCAAGCTGGCTGGACCGGGATTTTGGCCTGTAGGAAGGTTCCCTCAACGGCCGGTAATTGCGCTTCGGAGTCGGCAACAGCAACTCCGGCAGCCGTTCCCGGCGTAGCACATTGATCCCGAAAGCGACCAGCACCACCGTCGACAACACGGCAACCGTGTCCAGGATGCGCCGCAGACGCTTCCATCTCTTGCGGTCGGGATCGTAGAAGATTGGCTTGATCATGCTGAAACTAAGTTCGCAGGGTCTATCGTAGTCGGGTCTGTTCCCATATCCAAACTATCTGTAAAAGTTGACCAAGCTGTATGATTCATAATCGATGCGTTTCTTGCTGCGCCAAGCTACCAAATCCACCGTCGTCGCTCTGCTCCTGGGCCTGCTGCTGCGGCTCTGGTTCATCCATTATTACCCGGTCATTGAAGGCGACACGCTGGTCTACGGAGAGATTGCCCGCAACTGGTTCCGGCATGGAACCTTCGGGTTGATGCGCGTCCATGGCATCGAACCCACTCTGGTTCGTCTGCCCGGCTACCCGCTCTTTCTCGGTCTCTGCTTCCTCATCTTCGGCGTCTACCACTACACGCCCATCCTGCTGCTCCAGGCCATCATAGACCTGGCCACCTGCCTGCTGGTCGCTGGCTTCTGCGTGCGCCTCATTTCGCGCCGCGCTGGAATCGCTGCTCTCTATCTGGCCGCCTTGTGCCCCTTCACCGCCAACTATGTCGCATCGCCGCTGACCGAAACTCTTACACTATTCTGCATCGCGCTCGGCCTCTATGCCCTCGCCCGCTATGTCGAGCGCCCCGGTTTCACCCCATGGTTCTGGGTGCTCGTCTTCAGCATCAGCTACAGCGCCTTGCTCCGTCCCGACGGTCCCCTGCTCGGCCTGGTCCTGGTTCCAGCCATGTTCTGGTATGCGCGTCCAAAAATTCCCACTGGCCGCAGCGTCCGCCTCGCCATCCTTTGCACTGTAATCGCGATGATCCCATTCGTCCCCTGGACCATTCGCAACGAAGTCAGCATGCACTCCTTCCAGCCGCTCGCTCCCCGCTACGCCAACGACCCAAATGAATACGTTCCTCATGGCTGGATTCGCTGGATACGATCCTGGGTCGCCGAGTACACCTCCACCGCCGACACCTACTGGAACGTGAATGGCGCGCCTCTCGACATCACCGTGCTTCCCTCCCGCGCCTTCGAGAATCCCGCGCAGAAAGCGGAAACCGCCAAGCTGTTCGACGAATATAACAAGACCGAAATCCTGTCTCCGGCCCTCGACGCACAATTCAGCAGTCTGGCGCAGCAGCGGATTCGTCGCCATCCCCTCCGCTTCTATGTCCTGCTGCCGGGGATGCGTCTGGTGGATATGTGGCTGCGTCCTCGTACCGAGCAGCTCTGGATTGAGCTCCGCTGGTGGCAGTACGACATTCATCCCGCCGAGACCATCTTCTCCTGGGCCTATGCCGCGCTCAACCTCGCCTATCTTCTGCTGGCCACCTGGGGACTGCGCAAACACGTTCCTTTCGCGCCTGTCATGGTCGCCTACGCGATTGTTCGCAGCTTGCTCTTGCTCACCGTCGAAACTCCCGAGGCCCGCTACACGATTGAGTGTTTCCCGATGATCTTCATCCTCGCCGCCGCCGCGCTCACCGTACGCACCCACACACCTGCAACTATTTCTGAATCACCTGCGTCTTCGAGTCCGTCTTAATCTTGAACACCGACGGCGAAATCTTCTTGTTGTATTCAATATTTTTGTAATAGGCCGTCCGCGTATCGCCGGAAGGCTCATACAGAATCTGCTTCAACGAAACCGCGCGCGTCGGATCCACCCAAATGGTCACATGCGAAAAATTCGCCCGTACGCTGGCCTCTTTGCTCACCAGGTCCAGCTTCGCCGTCTGCACTCCGTCAATTGTTTCCATGCCCTGGTAGGTGATGTCCCAGCTCTTCTTCAACTCGCTGCCGCTCCCGCCAAAACCCAGCGTCAGGTAGCTCTCGTACCGCCCTTGCTTCTCGCCCGCGTGAAATATCGTCATCTGGTCAATCTGCGGTTGATAAAACTTTAGAACTCCATTGCTGTACACGATCGTCTTCTTGGCCGGCTGCCCGTCCGCCGTCTCAATGTCAAACGCAACGCGCGCCGAAGCACCCGAGCCTTCGTAATAAATCACTCCCGCCTGCGTATCCGTGCTTTCGACCACGCGCTCAAACTGGTCCCACTGAAAATTCGCCTTCGCGGAACGAAACTTCGCCGCCGCGCTATCCAACTGCGCCAGCACATGATTCAAATCGCCGCTCGCCGGCGCCTGCGACCATCCCATCCCCGCACAAAGAAAAATTCCTGCGACCAGTCCCAACGTTTTCGCAATTTCACGGCCAAATCCTGAAACACACTTCTCCAACTTCATATCTTCCTTTCCCTATCGGTGGGCCCAAACGCGATACGCGATCGTCTTGCCGTCGGCGCCCTTCACTGCTTCGCAGCGGTCAATGGTCACATTGCCGGAAATCGGTGCGATCGCCGCTTGAATCTCATGGCTCAAATCGCCGGCGTATTGAAATGACGACAGTGTCTCCACGTCGATCTGATACGTCAGTCCATTCTGCCCATCGCTTTTCACCAGCACCTCGCTCGCCGGCAGCGTCCGTTCCACCGGCCGATCGTGAAAGTTGATAAAGCGCGGCGACACAAAAATGAACAGCAGAATCAGCGTCACCATCACGTCATAATGCGCGCTGCCCCGTTGATACGTCCAGAAAATGTAACTGCGAAGAATTTTCTTCATCTCTTCTACCTCAACCGCCCAATCTCCATGTCGCGACTACATCGGGTGCCCCAGGTCTCGCTCCTGAGACCTGGGATTTTTTTGTGTCATCGTGCTGGGTGCTGGGTGCCCCATTCAAGCCAGCCTTTGGCTTGAGTGGGATAGCCATTCAAGCCGGCCTTTGGCTTGAGTGGGATAGCCTGCCGCTCGCACCACAGCACGTCTTCAACTCAATCTAGCTTCAATCACCGTCCGCCCGCCCATATACGGCTGCAGCACAGCAGGAATCGCAACGCTCCCATCCGCCTGCTGATAATTCTCTATGATTGCCAGCCAAGTCCGGCCCACCGCCAGCCCGCTGCCATTCAGCGTGTGTACAAACTCCGCCTTCTTCTGTCCCTGCGGTCGGTAGCGAATATTCGCGCGCCGCGCCTGGAACGCCTCAAAGTTCGAGCACGAAGAAATCTCGCGATACAAATTCTGCCCCGGCAGCCATACTTCCAGGTCATACGTTTTCGCTGCGGAAAACCCCAGGTCCCCCGCGCACAAATTCATCACCCGATACGGCAGCTCCAACGCCTGCAGAATCGCCTCCGCATGCGCCGTCAGTCTCTCATGCTCGGCATACGATTGCTCCGGCGTCACAAACTTCACCAGTTCCACCTTTTGGAATTGATGTTGCCGCACCAGCCCGCGCACATCTTTTCCATACGCCCCCGCCTCGGCGCGAAAACATGGCGTCCACGCCGTCACAGAAATCGGCAGTTGCTTCTCTTCCAGAATGTCATCGCGATACAGGTTCGTCAGCGGCACCTCCGCCGTCGGAATCATCCAGTGATCGCTGCCTTCGCAATGAAATAAATCTTCTTTAAACTTCGGCAACTGCCCGGTCCCAAACAGCGACGCCTCGTTCACCATGTACGGCGGCAACACCTCGCAATAGCCATGCGTCCCAGTGTGCAGGTCGAGCATGAAATTCGCCAGCGCCCGCTCCAGCCGAGCTCCGGCATCCCAATAGACCGCAAATCGAGCCCCGGAAATCTTCGCCGCCTGCTCGAAATTCAAGATGCCTAACTGCTCGCCCAGCTCCCAATGAGGCTTCGGCGCAAAATCGAACACCCGCGGCGTGCCCCATAGGCGAACCTCAAGATTGTCCTCCGCCGACGTTCCCGGCGGCACACTCTCCGCCGGCAGATTCGGAATCTGCTGCAGCACCGCTTGCATCTGCTGCTCCGCCACACTCGCTTCGGCTCCCCAACGCTCAATCTCCACTTTCATGGACCACGTACGATCCATTAGTTCCTCGGCGTTCTCGCCCTTGCGCTTGCGCTCGCCTACTGCGGCAGAAATCTGGTTCCGCTCCGCCTTCAAACTCTCCGACTGCGTGATCGCCGCCCGCCTTGTTCGATCCAGCTCCTCAAAGCCGTCCAGCAAAGCGGCAACATCCGCCCCGCGCCGGCCGAGCCTCTCCTTCACCTGTGCCAAGTTTGCCCGCACATATCCCAAATCAAGCATAAGCATTTATTTTACAGGGACGGTCGAACCTGGGTGCCCCACATCTCGATTTTGAGATGTGGGATGTAAGGACATTCACACTGCAAAAATCCGGATGAGCCATTCAATCCCGTTTTTGGCTTGCATGGGAGAAAGAATTGTCATCCCAACCGAGCGCAGCGAGTGGAGGGACCTGCTGTTTCTGCGCGCCATCGCAAGCCCGCTCAGCTCTCGATCCCCAATTCCCGCTTCGCATTCCCGTTATAAACTTTCCGCAAAATCGAACCCGGCAAATTCAATCCCGAAATCTCCCATCTCCCTTGCGGCGGCTTCGGCGCAGGAGCATAGTCGAAATACTCATCATCCGTCTCGAAAAATCTGTAATAAATCTCATACAGCCGATCGCCGAAAATCTGCTGCGGCACATCCGGCGCATGCGGCGTCGCATCCGTCCCAAACAAAATTCTGTCCTGATACTTGTCGAAGAATTTCTGCGATGCCCGCGGCTGGCGTCCCAGCTCCCCAATCCGCGCCGCCGTATCGACCGTCATGTGCGGAAACCGGTCCAGATTCTCCGAAACATTCTGCAGATTCTCCGCATAATTCCCCGTATGCAGCACAATAAAGTGCGTATTCGGGTGCCGCGCCATCATCCGATTCCGTGCCTCAATCAACTCCATGAACCTGGGAAAATCGCGCCCATAAAATGACCAGTCAGGATGGTTGTGCAGCTCCTCATAGCGCTCGTTGAACCGGTCCGTCGGCGTAAAAAATGCCACCGGGTCGGCAATGTGGATTGCCACCGGCATCTTCAGTTGCCCGCACGTGTCCCACATCGGATCGAAGCGCTTGTCGTCAATCGCCACCAGCGTGCCACTGGTTATGTTCGACCGCAAATACAGTCCCAGCGTCTTTAGGATTTTCAATCCGCGCGCCCCATCGCGATGCGCCTGCTCGATCGCCTGCGCCTGCAACTGCGGATAATTCGGCTCCAGAAACTTCTCGTACGTCGGCTCCGTGAAGGTATAAAACCTGTCGGGGTACGCGTCGTCATACCGCTCCACCGTTTCCTTCAGCCCGCTGCCGTATCCGCCCGTCAAGTTCACCATCGATCGAATGTTCTTCCGGTCCATCACCGCCAGCAGTTCCTGCGGCGTGGCAGCGTAGTCTCGCGCAGCGCTCAACCCCACGCCATTTTTGTAGACTTTCGCATCGGCGATGTGAGTATGAATGTCGATCACCGGAAATTTTGCCCGCGCCACGTGCGTCTCCGGCACGCGCAGCATGCTGCGTGGCTCGTAGTCTTCCAGTCTCAGCGGCGCCGTCTGTCCGCCCACCGGCGCACTCGCAGCCTGTTCTTCTTTCTCGCGTCGCAGCGCAATTCCCGCGGCGCTTGCGGCTTTGGCAACCAGGCCCATTCCAGTCCAGCAAAACAACTGACGACGATTCATGTTCGCCTTCCCCTGCTCCACATAATCCGTTGCCGCATAGCTCCTTTGCAACAGACGCAACCCGCCCACCGCACCGAACGCACAAGCTTTGTTTCAGAAATTGCGGCTCAATTCGCGCTGCACCCCTGCGGAACCATTGCCGCCTGGGCCCGCTATTGCGGCTCCGATTTGAAATGAACCTCATGCCTCTCGATCATTTCATCCGCGGATTTATCTCGCCCGCTCTCCGGATGATGCACCGCCAGCGTTCCCTGCAATACGTAATAGCCTTCGTCCGCGCGCACTTTTCCATCCCCGCGAACAATGGTCCCTCGGAAGGAATACCAGACGCCATGCACCACTCGCGTCTGAAAGCTGATTTCGCCGCCGTCGATCGCGGATTGATCGAAGAAAAATGTCAGCGGAGTCGTGCTGTCTGTCTCCGCGTCGCCCAGCTTCGTAATATAGCCGCTCAGTTTATTGCGATCCAGGTCCAATTCGATCGTGTCGCTGCTGTGATCGAATTGATACGTCCCCCAAACATCGTCGGGCAGACTCGATGGCTGCCTGGCGGCATCGACGGTCTGGTTCGCGTCGGCCTCCGTCTGCTTCTGGTTCATGCCAGAACGATGATGCAGGCTCGGCGTCGACGTCTCCTGCCCCCAGCCCTGCGCGCACGCCTGCCCCATGCACACGCAGACGACAACAATCGTCCTCCTCAGCCATCGACGAATGGATCGCCCAGGCAACCCCTTCGACCGGAAGCGTCGCATTGCGCGTCTCCCTCTGGACCGTGCGGCGTTCCGCGACCGCTGCATGCGGAACTTCAGTCTCGGCCTATCCTACTCCGCAAAGCGGGTGCGGATCCGCTAAAAATAAATCGCTCTCTTCGCCCGGCGGGTGCAATTCAGGCCCTCCTTTTGGCTTGAGTGGCATCGAACGCCTACAAAAAATCCCTGTCGAGACCCGGCAGCGCCTTTCCGCTGCGAACTTCCCTGGGCTTCGCCATCACGTCCAAGCGCATCAGGATTTTTCTCGCCAATCCCGTCAACGGAATTTCACCCAGCCTGCTGTCCACCACCCAGTCATGCCGCTCCAACTTACGTTGATTTCTAGCGGTCAGAAATTTGTCCGCCTTCACCTCAAACACTTCAACATAGAAGTTCGTATTGGTGATCGCGTGCCGGATGCGCAACACCGGTTCGCCTTTCGCGGGCTCGGCGATGGCTGGCAGCTCCCACATTCCCGGCATCTGCGCGGCATTGTCCTGGCGCTGCACCAGCAGCACTTCCGTTCGCTTGCTCTCCCCTCCCACCGGCCGCTTCACCAGCGCGTAATGCGTCAAGCGACTTACGATCTGTTTGCGCGGCGCAGCAACATGCTCGCCCTTCGTTCCGCAAAACTTCTCCACCGGACAATCTGTGCATCGCGGAGCACGCGGCAGGCACACCGTCGCACCCAACTCCATCATTGCCTGGTTAAACGTTCCTGGAACTTTCGGATCCAGCAGCAAGCCGGCGACTTCTTTCAAACGGGCCGGCAATCCGGAGCGCCGCGTTGCCGACTTCCCCAGCAATCGCATCAAGACGCGTTCCACATTGCCATCCATCGCCGCCACCGCCTCATTGCGCGCGATGCTGGCAATGGCCGCAGCCGTATAGTCTCCCACCCCCGGCAGGCGTCGCAGTTCCTGAGACGTGTGCGGCAGCGACCCTCCATGCTCGTTCACCAGCAATTGCGCGGCGCTGTGCAACATGCGCGCGCGGCGATAGTATCCCAACCCGCTCCACAATGTCAGCACTTCGTCTTCCCTGGCCAATGCCAGCGACACCAGCGATGGAAACCTTTGGATGAACTGCGTATATCGCGCGATCACGGTCGCCACCCGCGTCTGTTGCAGCATCACCTCAGACACCCAGATGCGATACGGATCGCGTGTTTGGCGCCACGGCAAATCCCGCGCATGCAACCGAAACCAACTGAGCAACAGCAAGCGGAATTCTTCCCGATCCTGCTCCGTCAGGGTTGCTGTCTCCATGGGATGATTCTAACGTCGAGCGCGAAAAATGCATCCCTAACAAATTGGCTCGATGAATCGAAAGTGTCCCTCGCAGAATGCGCGTACCCGCCCGCGACCTACCCACCGCACCCCCGTCCCGAGCACTTCTCCCCAAAAAACAAGAAAGCCGCCCTCATCGGACGGCTTCCTGCTTGACCTACGATTCAAAGCAAACTAGTCGCCCATCACCGGTTCTTCCTTCTTGACCGTCTCCGTTGCCTTGGGAGCTGGCGCAATCAGCGTGTCGATGGCGATAAAGTTCTCCTTCGGCTTCTCGCCCAACACATGCTCGCGATAGAGCCGCGCCATCTGCGCATTCTCGGCATCCTGCTTCATCTTCGCTTCGCGCGCGCGAATCTTTTCCTCGCGCGAATTCTTGGCGATGCCCAGCTTGTCCAGTGTGTCGTTGGCCGCCGCATCCACATGGTTCTGGTTCAGCACCAACGTGTTCTGCGCATCGCCCATGCCCACCTTGCGGCCGCCCGCAAAAATCTCGTGCCGGCCATGCTCCTCGTACCACTTGGTCAGCGTCGCGGTCATGTGCATCTTCTCAATAATGTTGCGCCAGCCCACGCCCGTGTTATACGCGCAAAAGCTGATTTCGCCTTCCTGCGTCGCATACGGAATGATGCACTGCTCGGTCCGGCGAAAATCGTAGTTGAACAGGTCCTGGAACCACATGCCGGCGATGAACAGGAAGTTCCAACGGTCGGCGCGGCGCTTCTTGATGTCTTCCATGGTGCGATCGCCCGTCACCTTGCCGTAATTTCTTCCCGTTGCGCCAAAGCATTTATCGAACTTCTGCAGCAGGTCCAGAATCCGGAAATGTGTCGGCGACTTGGTCGGATCGTAGTTCCGCAACAGCGCCAGCGAGACACCGAAGATCGACAGGAATTTGCCGCGCGCTGCGTCATTGATCTTGGCAACATCCTTCGCCAGACGATCCGCATTCAGGAACGCCGTCACCGGAACCGCTTCCTTGGTTTCCTTGTCGATCATCAATGCCATGCCAATGCCGCAATTCGGATGGCATCCGCACGACAGTTGTCCCCAGTCGCGGGTCGGCCCATGCACCAGATCGGCCCAGTCGGAAAACGTGCTCATAAAGCTGATCGGGAACCAGTCGCGGATCGGCTCGCCCAGCCCGGTCTGGTTCTTGATGTCGTGCGCCATGTGGCTCAGCGTATAGCGCTGCGCCAGGCGACGCTCATCACTGATGTCCTCATCGCGGCCGGTAAACGAGACCGGCTGGAAGCTCAAGAAGTTGATGGTCTTCGGATTGTCCAGCGCGAACTGAATAATATGTCCGACCTGCTCGTTATTGATGCCGTTGATGATCGTCGTCACCGGAACAATATCGACGCCCGCTTCATGCAGGTTGTGGATCGCCTGCAGCTTCACATCGAACAGGTTGCCCACCTTGCGATGCGAGTTCGCCGCATTGCCGATTCCATCGAACTGCAGGTACGCATAGCGCAGGCCCGCCTCCGCAGCCGCCCGGCAGAATTCCTTGCTCTTCGCAAATTCAATGCCGTTCGTCGCCGCCTGTACGGAGTTGTAACCCACCTTGCGCGCATACGCCACCGCATCCAGAAAATATGGCGACAGCGTCGGCTCACCGCCGGAGAACTGCACCGACATCTGGCGACGCGGCTTGATGGAAATCGCATTGTCCAGCATGGTCTTGATTTCATCCCATGTCAGCTCATGCACAAATCCAACCTGGTTGGCATCCATAAAGCACGGATCGCACATCATGTTGCAGCGGTTCGTCAGATCGATCGTCAGCACCGATCCACGGCCGTGCGTAATCGTCGAAGTGCCATGGTCGTGCAATTTCTCGTCATTGTGAGCGCGAATATCGCGGCCCGGAAAAACCTCTTCCAAATGCTTGAAGAATGCCGGATCGATCGACATCACATCTTCAAAATGTCCATGCTTCGGGCAATCCTTCACCATCAGGATCTTGCCATCGCGCTCGATAATCTGCGCCTTGATCTCGCCGACCTTCTCATTCAGCAGCACTTCATGCGGCAGCTTCCCATCCACAATCTGTTGACGGATCTCCGGCAGACACTTCGGACACAGCGAGTCCGTGGTCCGCGGCCAGCCCAGCGGCGGCTTCTCTTTCTGATAGGACTTCAGCAGCGGCTTATCGGACCATTTCGGCGTAAACGACGCATTTGGGCTAATGCTGTTGATCTTCTCAAACACCACCCATGCACCCTTTGCCGCCCAAGTTACCGTCTTTTCCGCGATCTTCATTGCTTTCGGCATTTCCTGCTTCTCCTCAAATTCATGGTCGAATGAATGTTTGACGCCCGGCTGAGAATCCTTCCCCATCCTTTGGAACGTCCAGCTAAGCCCATGCAATCAAATACTTACAAGGTATCAGGGTCAATTCCCCCGGCGTACCGTGCCCAACTTGCCAAGGCACACAGCACACCCATACTCTCTTAAACAGCTTACGCACCAAAGTCGATGCGCCGGAATCGCTCTCCATTGAATGGCTGTTTTTGTACGCTCGATGGAGATTCCACCCCCGTGAATGGCATCCCGTCCAGGTAACCTAGTACCTTGAGTCTAAAGGCCCGACCGTCCAATATATCCGTTTCGCCACCCTCTCCGACCGCCTGAACCGCGTTCCGAGAGCTGCGTTTTGTTCGCTCACCCAAATTCAATTTGTCATCCAGCCGTAATATTCCCTCGCCTACTCCCCCCATATAACTCCACTCGCACTCAATGAGCGCATTGCCCTGTTGGCGACAGTTGAGGCCCCTGAACATTCACGAACACTACTCGACCTCCTAGGACTCATCCGTAGCCTCCTTCAGAAAAATCATTCATATCCGATTGTGTTGCTTCACCAGCGGAGACCGCCGACGCTAGCGGAACGTTTCTCATTTAGGAAACGAATGGCTAGCCCGGGGTATAGACTAATGGTAATCCGCGATTCTCGAAGGTAGAACGTTGCCCGCTAGTCCCTTTCCATACAGAATATTGATCGTTGAGGATGAACCAAGTTTGCGTGAACTCGGCAAGATGCTGCTCGTAGCGCAAGGCTATGAGGTGCGTGGGGCGGGGGATGGGTTCGAGGGTTTATCGGCACTTAAGCAGTCCCTCCCGGACATTATTATTTCCGATCTGCAAATGCCAAACATGAACGGATTCGAGTTCCTTTCGGTTGTGCGTCGGCGATTCCCGAGCATCCCAGTGATTGTCATTTCAGGGGAATTCTCGGACGTATCTGTGCCAGAAAGCGTGCTCGCCGACGCCTTCTTCCCCAAAGGCGGCTACAACGCAAAACAACTGTTCGAGAAAATCATAGATTTGCTACATGAACTTCCGACTCGGCCTAAAACGGGTAAGCTGGACTTGTCCCCATTTTTGACAC